>JAQVEI010000232.1 GCA_028697695.1 Lentimicrobiaceae bacterium | reverse complement strand
GACGGACAAGTGAAATGGATAATGGGTGTTACCCGCAACATCAATTTGCGGCGGCAGGCTCAGGAAGAGGGTGTTAAAAATCGTAGCCGGCTACAAAGTATCATCAATGAATCGGGTGACTGGATTTGGGAAATTGATGCAGATGACTGCTTCTCGTTTTCAAACAATGCTGTGGAGCAAATCCTTGGGTTGGATGCAAATGATATCATCGGGAAACGACCCTATGACTTTGCTCATGGGAAAGTCGCGGAGCAGCAATTGGCCCGCTTTTATAATCTAAAGCGGTCGGCATTGCCGCTATCAAATTTTTGTGTGAATATGTTGCATTCCAATGGTACGCTTAAGCTGCTGGATGTTAAAGCCAACCCATATTTTGATGAATCAGGAAAACTGATGGGCTACCGCGGTACATGCCGCGACATGACTTTCGATAAAGCGAGAACGCGAAAAATTGAATTGCTCGAAAAAACACACTTCTCATTGCTGTCAAATCCTGAGTTTGCCTGGATTAAACTGGACAGAAACTTTGAAATATTGGAATGGAATAAGGGTGCCATGGATATTTTTGGGTTTTCACGCTCTGAGACCCAGATGGAAGATGTACTTTCGAGAATATTGCCTTCAACACAGATGCGTGTCCTGAAAAAGCATTTTTCAAATCCGGAAAACGTGTCTAAAACCATTAGATATTCCGGGATTGCATTACATAGAGATGGGAAAAAGATTTTTTGTCATTTTGCCATTTGTCCCTATTTTGATGAAAATGTTAGCCCCGATGGGGGCGAATTATTTATCTTAAATTCTACACGGTATAATCAATTACTTGACAGAAACGCTGAATATGAAGAAGTGCTGTCGGGATTTGGTGATGCCTACATCATTGCCGATAAATATTTCAGGATTATTCATGTGAATGAATCGTCTGCCAAATGGCTGGGATATACTGTAAAAGAGCTTATTGGACAGCCTGTTTCACTCATTCAGTGCGAAGAAAGTTTAAAACGTATCCATGAAAATGGAAAGCATGTTGCTTGTCGAAAACATCCCTGGAAAACCGGGACTGTTGTATTAAGTTCTCCCCAGTCAAAAATTGCAGAATTGTCTCTTTTTTCTCCTTCCAACCACAAAGGAAAGCAAGTTGACTTTGTTATTATTTATAATGAGGTCCACGAATGAAACCTCTGAATCGAAAAAACATTGAAAATAGTGCTGTTACTTCAATAATTACGTAAATGTTGCAGCATATTTATCTATCTTTGCAGTCCGTTTTTAAAAAATGAATTCCCGAAATGATAAATATAACACTGCCTGATAATACAGTAAAGCAGTTTGATGAAGGCATCACTTCCATGGAGATAGCCAAAAGTATAAGTGAGGGTTTGGCCCGCAATGTTTTGTCGGCCCGGGTGAATGGAGAAGTATGGGATGCAGACCGCCCCATAAACCAGGATGCAAGCGTGAGCTTACTCACCTGGGACGATCCCGACGGAAAGGCTACGATGTGGCATTCTTCTGCTCATCTGATGGCAGAAGCAATTGAGCAATTGTATCCCGGTGTTAAATTTGGTATTGGCCCCGACATAGAGAACGGGTTTTATTATGATATGGATTTTGGTGACCGGGAAATATCGGCTGAGGATTTGCCGGCTATCGAGAAAAGAATGCTGGAGCTTGCACGTGAAAAGCAAACATTTGTGCGTAAAGAAATTCCAAAGCAGGAGGCGCTGAACTATTTTACGCGCAAAAACGATGAGTATAAAATTGAATTGATACAGGATTTGGAAGATGGCCAGATAACTTTTTACGAATCGGGAACTTTCACCGATTTGTGCCGTGGCCCTCATTTGCCTGACACCGGTTCGATTAAGGCGGTAAAGCTACTCAATATTGCCGGCGCCTATTGGCGCGGAGATGAGAACCGCAAGCAGCTTACCCGCATTTATGGCATTACTTTTCCACGGCAAAAAGAGCTTACGGCCTACCTTGAGATGCTGGAAGAAGCTAAAAAGCGCGATCACCGCAAATTGGGAAAGGAACTGGATTTATTTACCTTTTCGCAAAATGTTGGTTCGGGATTACCACTTTGGTTGCCCAAAGGAGCCATATTACGTGACAGACTGGAACGCTTCCTGCGCAATGTGCAGCAAAAGGCCGGCTATCAACCCGTGATTACACCGCATATTGGAAATGTGGAGTTGTATAAAACTTCCGGACACTTCCAGAAGTATGGCAAAGATAGTTTTCAACCCATCTCTACTCCGGTTGAAGGCGAACAATTTATGCTTAAGCCGATGAATTGCCCTCATCATTGCGAAATATATGCATCCCGACCGCGCTCCTATAAAGACCTTCCGCTGCGTTTTGCAGAATTTGGTACAGTGTACCGCTATGAACAAAGTGGCGAGCTGCATGGTTTAACAAGAGTGCGTGGCTTCACTCAGGATGATGCGCATATTTTTTGTACACCAGATCAGTTAAAGAGCGAATTTATATCGGTAATTGATATCGTTCTTCATATTTTTAAAACTCTTGAATTTAAAGATTATACTGCCCAGGTTTCGCTTCGCGATCCTGTGAATACTGAAAAATATATCGGTAGCGACGAAAATTGGAAAAAGGCTGAATCGGCCATAATGGAAGCGGTTGAAGCTGCCGGTATCGATGCAGTAGTTGAATACGGTGAAGCTGCTTTTTATGGTCCGAAGCTCGATTTTATGGTTAAGGATGCATTGGGCCGCAAATGGCAGTTGGGAACCATTCAGGTGGATTATAACCTGCCTGATCGTTTTGATCTCGATTATATAGGCAGTGATAATCAAAAGCACCGTCCAATTATGATCCATCGGGCACCGTTTGGGTCGATGGAACGTTTTGTGGCAGTACTTATTGAACATTCCGGTGGTAATTTCCCGCTGTGGCTAACGCCAGAACAGGTTATTGTGCTGCCAATCAGTGAAAAATATCTGGAATATTCAAAAAAAGTTTTAAATTTCCTGAATTTGTCCGAAATTCGCGGCCAAATTGATGAACGCAGCGAGAAGGCAGGTAGAAAAATCAGGGATGCTGAGTTGAAAAAAATACCATTTATGCTGATTGTTGGTGAAAAAGAAGAGGCTGATGGTAGCGTATCGGTGCGCCGTCATGGGAAAGGCGACCTGGGGGTTATGAGCCTGCAGGCCTTTGCCGATATGGTTAACGAAGAAATTAATTCGGTGATGCAACAATAGGGCATCGCTATTTTTAAACTAAATTAAGGAGGAGTTCACATAGCTACACCATTTAGAGGTTCCAGAGGTTCGAGGAACATGCCGAGGAAGAAAGAAGATCTTCATCAAATCAATGAAAAAATAAAAGCACCCGTGGTAAGGGTGGTAGGCGATAACGTAGAAGCCGGAATTTATAGTATTAAGGATGCACTGGCGATAGCCCAGCGCCTTGAATTAGATCTGGTCGAAATATCACCTACGGCAAATCCACCGGTTTGTAAAGTAACTGATTACAAGAAGTTCCTTTACGAGCAAAAGAAAAAACAAAAAGAGATTAAAGCAAAATCGACAAAAATTGTCGTTAAAGAAATTCGTTTGGGGCCCAACACCGACGACCATGACTTTAACTTCAAACTCAAACATGCTATTAAATTTCTTGAAGAAGGTGCTAAAGTAAAAGTTGAAGTTTTTTTTAGGGGCCGTAGCACAGTGTATAAAGACCAGGGCGAAATTAAACTGTTACAGTTTGCTTCTTTACTCGAAGAATATGGAAAGGTGGAAAGATTACCTTTACTCGAAGGCAAGCGCATGATAATGATAATCGCACCCAAAAAGTAGAAAGTTTTTTTTAAACTCAATATAAACCCAATTAATTAATTTGTAATGCCAAAAATGAAGTCGAAATCCGCTGCAAAAAAACGGTTTGATGTAACCGGCACCGGTAAACTGAAAAGGAAGCATGCTTACAAAAGTCACATCCTGACGAAAAAGTCAACCAAACGCAAACGTAATCTTACGTACACTGCAATTGTTGAAAAAGCAGATGAGAAAAATGTAAAATTAATGCTTCAGTAATTCGTGTTAATTAAGTATTAACCCTTGCTTTATGCCTTCAAGTCTTAGGCGAATCAGCGTAAGCGCTAAAGCAAAAACAAAAACAAAAAAATGCCAAGATCAGTAAATGCTGTGGCCTCAAGGGCCCGTAGAAAAAAAATCCTGAAAGCCGTTAAAGGACAATACGGTCGCAGGAAAAATGTTTGGACGGTTGCTAAAAATGCATACGAAAAAGGCATGGTGTATGCATACCGCGACAGACGCCAGAAAAAACGCAATTTCCGCAGCTTGTGGATTACCCGTATCAATGCCGGAGTTAGAGAATACGATATGTCGTACTCTGCTTTTATGGGTAAACTCAAACAAAAGAATATCAACCTCGACCGAAAGGTACTGGCCGATTTGGCCATGAACCATCCGGCTGCCTTTAAAGCTATTGTTGAGGCTGTTAAAAATTAAAAATTGAATAGATTGTATAAAGAACCACCTCAAAAGGGTGGTTTTTTGTATTTATAGCCTGCACTGCTCCGTTTTAAGTCATGAATAATGGGATATCGTATCTTTTAGTGCAGCTTTTATTTCGGCTGTGCTTCAGTTCAATAAAAGGCCCGCATTATTCTCTTTGTCGGATAAACGTTTCCATCTGTTCCGAAAGCAGTCTTTTGGCTATGATGTACTTCCTTTCATCGAGCAGGAACATAACGGGTGAGCTGTGTACATCGTATAATTCTCTAAAATCCGGAGTCATGCTGTAGAATCCATTTACATTTATCCATGAAGTTTCGTTCTTGCGAATGTAATTTTTCATGTCTTTCCAGGCCGTATCCATACAAACCGCGTAAACTTCGAGGTCACAAATATCTTTATTGTTTTTATAGAAGTTTTTTAACAATGGAGTTTCCT
>JAQVEI010000231.1 GCA_028697695.1 Lentimicrobiaceae bacterium | reverse complement strand
GGCGGCGGTGTCTACATGAGTGATAACGCTGTCGAATCCGGCAACATAACGGTTATAAATGCCGTTTTCATCGCTCAGAAAGCTGATAAATCCTTTGCCATATTCTTTTGGGCTGGTTTCGCTGGCTATGGGTGTGTCGGTGATTCGGCGGAGAACCTTGTTTTTTTTGGCATAATCGTACAAAAACAAATCATAGGTCTGGGGAAGCCCAGGCAACTTTAACTTCTGATTTTCAACCAGAGTGTCACTCGTGCGGTTGGAACTAAAAACGATTTGTTTTGAATTATTTATAAATACAGGCGATAAATCGTCGAAAACATCATTGGTAATCTGTTCGGCTGCTGCAGAAGCTACATTAAATACATAAATATCCGATTGTCCTTTCCGAATGGCTGACATCGCCAGGTCACGGCCATCATGAGAGTAAGAGAAATCAACAATTTTTTGAAATCCATAAATGTATTGCCATGACTTTTTCCGGGTCTCAAGATCGATTTGATAAAAACGTATCTCACCTTTTAATTCAGTTATCAATCCCATAACTTTCTGCGTAGGGTGAAAGGCAATACGCGGATACGATAGATCATTTTTTTCGTCAAGGCGGTGCCCCTGCCTGAAGGCAACCTTTGCTTTCTTATGTTTCTTATTGTAGAGCCATACTTTTATCTGGCCTGCGTTGTTTGTTACCCATGCCGTGTAATTGCCTGAAGGATCCAGGTTTACCTGATCAAATATTACTGTTTTCTTTGGTTTTTTTATCAGAGGAGTAAGATTTGGTTGTTCCCGTTCCTCATCACTGTTTATGTATTTCTGCTGATTGGCGGCATACCATTCTTTAATAAGGTTCTTAAAAGAAGTGTTCAACACATACAAAAATCCGGTTTCCACATTCCGGCTCACCCGGGTAAGATACATGATATTGGGTATGGTTTGCTTACCGTATTTGTCCGTTATATATTTCCATACGCTATGACCGGCATATACTGCATCTTCTCCTGTAAGATGATTGAATTTGCGGTATCGTCCGCTTACAATACCGTCTCTCACTGCATTGTCAATGGTGGTATTCCATTCTTCGCTGATGTAGGATACCAGACCGTCAATATACCAGGGGGGAGCGCTCATAAGGGTAGCATTGGTAATTTGACGACCCACCGAACCACCATAGATGGATTGCTCAATTAAGGCGCGGGCAAGGCCTGCCCGTATTTGCTTTTCAAAATGAGGATAACTGCCATTAAAGTATATAAATACTTTATTTTCAATAATGTGCGTTATACCACCGATGTTGTATTGCTGATCACTACTTAACCCGATATTGCTCTGTTTAAGATCGGTGAGGGAATTAAAAATTATAAATTCAATTTTATCGCTTACGCGGGTTTCAAGTAAAAGTTCAATATCCGGCAGTACCTTGCGGGCATAACGTGCAGTGTATTGTGCCAGCTCCTTGCCATTCAAATAAAAGTAGGTATCAAAGTCGTTGAACCGATAGTAAGTCCATAAAAAATCACCATACTGTACCCGGCTTTTTCCAAAAGTCATCTGTGAACCATTGTAAAACTGGGCCCTGACAGGAAGCATATATAGAATGCAGGCCAGCATCAGCAGCGGTAGCCTGAAGTATAAGAATATATGTTTGGGTAAGAATGATTTCAATTCAAATCGGTTTTTCGATGTAAAAATAACATAAATAAATGGGAGTTGTTGTATACTCCGGGCAGGAATGTTTTGATTTGGCCTTTCAGCGCCCATCCATAGGGTTATACAATGCACAAAGCTTTAATACCCATGATCTTCAGAAATCGTTAAAGTAACTATATTTGCATATTATAAAAACGTAAATAAGAAACAATGATTACCATAAAATCGTTTGTGTTTAACCCTTTTCAGGTGAATACCTTTGTTTTGAGTGATGAAACAGGAGAATGTGTGATAATTGATCCAGGATGTAACGAATCCTGGGAGAAACAATCACTGTCAGCGTATATTGAAGATAAAAACCTAAAGCCGGTAGCTTTGATAAATACGCACTTTCATGTAGACCATATACTGGGCAATCATTATGTATGTGAAAAATATAAGCTTGAGCCAACCGGGCATAAGGCGGGCCGCATGTTTTGGGAAACTGCGAAAGAGTATGGCTCGGTGTTTAATCTTGAACTGGACGAAATCAGGCGGCCGGTACATCTTGTTGAAGATGGCGATACCATAAAATTTGGACAGTCGGAGCTTGAAGTGAGGTATACCCCCGGGCATGCCGATGGAAGTATTTGTCTGGTGAGCACTGACAACAAATTTGTTATTGCAGGCGACGTCCTGTTTCAGGCAAGCATAGGGCGAACCGATTTGCCTACAGGTGATTTTGACCTGTTAATGAAAAGTATTCGTGAGAAATTGTTTACCCTGCCCGATGATACTATTGTTTATCCGGGCCATGGCCCCAAAACAAGCATAGGGTTTGAGCGGTTGCATAATCCCTTTATAGAATAAATCAACTTAACCCGACTTCTGCATGGATGTGCTGAATTTTATAAAACAACAGGCCAGGGAGCTGTTGCCTGAATTGATTGAAATCAGGCGGCATTTACACCGTTATCCGGAACTTTCCATGCAGGAAGCACAAACTTCAGCGTACATTCAATCCAGGCTTGCAGCCATAGGCATACCTTTTCAGGCGGGCATGGCACAACATGGTGTTGTAGGGCTAATTGAAGGTCAAAACCCGGATGCCCGCATTATTGCACTTCGTGCTGATATGGATGCTCTTCAAATTACTGAAGAAAACCGCGTACCTTATTGCTCAGCGAACCAAGGCGTTATGCATGCATGTGGCCATGATGTGCATATGACCTGTCTATTGGGGGCATCCCTCATCTTAAACCGGATAAAAGACCTGTTTGAGGCAAGCATCAAACTTATTTTTCAGCCTTCGGAAGAAAAATTTCCCGGTGGAGCCTCTATGATGATAGCTGAGGGAGTGCTCGAAAATCCCAGACCGGAAAAAATATTTGCCCAGCACGTACTGCCTACCCTCGATGCAGGTAAGGTGGGATTCAGGGCAGGAAAGTACATGGCTTCGGCCGATGAGGTTTATCTTACAGTGAAGGGGATTGGAGGGCATGGTGCAACACCTGAGCTAATCGTTGATCCGGTGCTTATTGCTGCTCATATCCTGGTTGCATTACAACAGATTGTCAGCCGGAAAGTTCCGCCACAATTGCCTGCTGTGCTTTCGTTCGGACGGTTTATCGCCGATGGACAAACCAATGTCATTCCAAATGAAGTAAAGCTTGCCGGAACCTTGCGCACCTTTGATGAAGTATGGCGAACCGAAACACACCGGAACATCACTCAAATGGCACAGCAGATAGCGGAAAGTATGGGCGGAAAATGTGAGGTATTTATAGATAAAGGCTACCCTTTTCTGATTAACGATGAGGAGGTAACCCAAAAATCAAAGCAGGCAGCAATAGATTATCTTGGAGCTGAAAATGTAGTTGACCTCGACCTGCGCATGACTGCTGAAGATTTTGCATACTATTCCCAGCAAATGCCTTCGTGTTTTTATCGTTTGGGGGTGCGTAATGAAGCAAAAAACATTATTCACAATCTACACACTCCATACTTTGATGTGGAGGAAAGCAGCCTGGAAACCGGGGCAGGATTGATGGCCTGGCTGGCGATAAAGGCACTTGAAGATTTCAACTGATTACCTCGTACACCCTTACCGGCTTAAGTTTATTCTTAAGGTTAATTTCACCTACTTCCCTGCATTTAAAAGAGTCTTTAATTTGCAGATACGCATCATGGCAAATGATGATTTGTCCCTGTTTGGCAATAGATTGTAAACGTTGGGAGGTGTTTACCACATCGCCTATAACTGTGTAATCCAGGCGGCGCAGACTGGCCGAACCTATATTGCCTGAAATTACTTCGCCGCTGTTAACACCTATGGATACTTTAGGCGTGAAATTTATCTTATCGGAAAATGCCGGCAAATGGTCAATTTCGTTGCGTACGGCCAGACTGGCGTCTATGGCTCTGTCCAGGTGATAATTGCCCCGAAAAACAGCCATGATGGCATCTCCGATAAACTTATCCACATACCCGTCATAACTAATTATTGCTTTTACCATTACATCAAAATAGCCATTCAGCAGCTTTACCACATTGTCGGGAGTCTCATTCTCGCTTATAGAGGTAAATCCGCAAATGTCGATAAATGCTATGCTGGCTTCTATGGTTTCATTTTCCATGAGTGATGATTCAAACTCACGGGTGTTCATAAAATGCAGCACTGTTTCATCAACATACATCTTCAGTATGTTGTTTTCTTTCGCTGCTCTGAGCGTTTCACGTATTTGTTTCACGTACGAAAGTGTTTTTTCTATGGTGAGTTCCAAATCGGTAAAGTTAACCGGTTTGGTCACAAAATCGAAAGCACCCCGGTTCATGGCGGTACGAATGTTTTCCATATCACTGTAAGCAGAAACAATCACCGCCTTGAGCAACGCATGTTGATCGTTAAGTTTGGTTAAGAGGGTGAGGCCATCCATTTCGGGCATGTTGATGTCGCTAAGCACCACCTCCACATCGGGATGCTGGGCCAACTGCTCCAGGGCATGGCGGCCATTGTTGGCAAACACAAAATCGTATTCACCTTCTCTTATTTTTTTGCGGAATTTTTGCCGAATCAGTATTTCCAGATCCGGCTCATCGTCAACTACCAAAATTTTTGCCATTTGATTAATGTTAGTTCAAAACATTTAGGTAACCAGAGAGATTGATATTTTTTTTACTCATTTTAGAGTCGTTGTTACCGGGAGAGAGAACAAATAAAAATCAGCCGGGATGAGACATCAATTCACCTGATGTGGGTAAGCAACTATGTATATTACTATATATAAACCCATTATAAACAGGCATTGTTCAGTAAGAGATCG
>JAQVEI010000230.1 GCA_028697695.1 Lentimicrobiaceae bacterium | reverse complement strand
CATACTCGAACAGTATATAGTTGGTAGCATCCACCACGTTGTTTATGGGACGGATTCCAATAGCCAGCAAACGATTTACCAGCCATGACGGTGAAGGCTGTACTTTTATTCCCTGCAGGGTAATGCCGGAATACCGGGTACAGGCAGCATTATCTTTCACTTCAACCTTTATTGGATAATCCTGGTTATCCGGCCGGAATGAAGAGACATCCGGCAGTTTTACGCCGCTAATGTTTTTGTTGGGATATCTTATAGCAATAGCTGCGGCAAGGTCTCTGGCCACGCCAATATGTGAAGCGGCATCGGCCCGGTTGGGCGTAAGACCTATTTCAAAAACCACATCCGTTTCAACGCCAAGCACAACGGAAGCTGGCAGGCCAACTTGTGTTTCATCTGGCAAAACCATTATTCCCTCATGGTTGTGCCCAATACCAAGTTCATCCTCTGCGCATATCATCCCTTCGGACAATTCGCCCCGTATTTTTGAACGCTTTATCACTAGCGCCTCGTCGCCAATGTATAAAGTGGTTCCTATGGTGGCCACCATTACTTTTTGGCCGGCTGCCACATTGGGGGCGCCACATACTATACTAAGCAATTCACCCGTGCCGGTATCCACCCTGGTAAGACTGAGTTTGTCTGCATTGGGATGAGGCCAACATTCAACGACCCTGCCCGTTACCACTCCTTTAAGCCCGCCTTTAATAGATTCAAATGGTATTATTGCTTCCACTTCAAGGCCTATGTCGGTCAAAAGATGCGACAATTCATCAACAGAAAGATCAATATCGAGGTAATCACGCAACCAGTTTAAGGATATTTTCATAGCAAAAAGATATAAGGCTGCAAATTTAGTTATTTAGTCGTAAAGTCACAGTGATGAATGCAGGCAGATTTTATTGCTGTGGTATAAGGGCAGTCAGCTATAGATTATAAAAACATAAAGCCCTGCAAATTTGCAGGGCTTTAACGCAACTAACAACAACACACAACAAAACGGGAAAAACCAGCATCAGCGGGAGAATCGATGCATTAAACGTTTTCCCAGTAATTTAAATATCAACAAAGCTGCATTTTTAACCATTTCGCCTTTAACCATGATTTTATAATCCTGATAGACCAGGCTGGTACGCGCTTTTATCTGTCCTTCAGTATGTTTAAGATGCTGCTTCAGGTTCATGCGCATCAGTTTGATTTCGTTATATGTTCTTGGGGTGTGATTTTTCATGACCTATAACTTTTCATCATCATTTTCAAATAAAATATCAGCAAACGATTTAATTATCATCGAAGAAATTAAAGGCCGGCGGATGAGGTAGAATAAAATACCGAGGACCAGAATAAAACCGGTAATGATAAGCAGCCCGGATAAATAGTCGCCATATACGTTGCCGTACCACACCACGAAAGCTGCTGCTCCAAAGAGTATAAATGCAGATCCCAGCAGGACAAGCACAAGTGCAGTAATAAGAAATACTGAAATTTTACTTATTTTGGAAAGGATAGAGAGCTTAATCAGGTCTAACCTAAGTTCAAGATATCGTTCCAGCGAATCTTTTAACGCAGTAATACTATCGGTTAACAATGCTTTCATGGTGATATAAGGCGTTTAAAAATTAAATGGTTCTGGCAGCTTTTTCTTTCAAATCGGCTTTAACTTCTTCGGCCGTTTGCTGAGCTTTGTTTTTCATTGATCTTACCTTCTCTTCCACACGGTCGATTCTATCTTCCACTTCATCCATGAAGTTTTGGGTAACATCCTTTACTTTGTTTTTAATCATTTTGCGGGTTTCAGTCCCTTTGTCAGGGGCTACCAGGATTCCGGTTACCAGACCGGCAACTGCGCCAATGGCGAATCCAAGCAATACATCTCCAGTTTTCATAATTTTTGTTTGTTTAAAAGTTAATAATTAGATTGTTGTTTATTTGAATCCTCTTATTCCACCTGCTATAAGCGAGAGAAGCAGAAGCACAATGAAAATATAGAAGATTATTTTTGCTATACTTGCTGCACCGGCAGCTATTCCGCCGAATCCGAAGATTGCAGCTAAGAGTGCAATTACGAAGAAAATTAATACAAGACGTAACATGGTTTTAGGTTTTAAGGGTTAAAATTTAATTCCGGCATAAACCTGGATTACCCTGTTTTTGCCATCCCCCAACAGTTTGTATGAGGGTTCATCATCTTTAGCTACCTGATTTAATCCAAGGGTATAATTTACACCCAACTCCAGTGCATTAAAATTAAAAGCAATGCCGGCAGCCAAGCCATAATCAAAAGCATTAAAGTTTTTCCTGTCAAGTTCGTCATTGGAGTCAATTTCAAAATAATTGAATACCGTAGCATCGGTTTCAACATCAGCACTCAACAGATACCTTACATAAGGCCCTACCTGAAAACGAAACGTCTCTATCATATTAACAGTAAGATAGAGCGGAAGTTCAAGATAGTTTAAATTAAAACGGGTTTCTCCATCGGTAATTATAGCGCCATCATAATTGATTTTTAAGCCGGTATTACTGAAAAGTAACTCGGGTTGAAAACCTATGGCCTCATTTATACCAACATTGGTAAATACACCAAGATGAAATCCGGGTTTTAGATTTTTATAATCACCTACATCGGCACTTATGGTAGAAAGGTTTAGTCCACCTTTAATTCCAACTGTGCTTTCCTGAGCCAATAAATAACCACCTGTAAAAAGAAGTAAGACGAGAGTTAATTTTAGAGATTTTAGTGAGTTCATTTTTTATAGTTTTGGTTTTTATGCTTTGATTTAATCATTCATCGTTATTGAATGACACTTTCTCTATAGTCTAATTGTATGCCATAATCCGGAACACTGTATTGCTCATAGCATATATATTTATTTATCAGCACTTTAAGTAATTTAACACCTATAATATGTGGTCTTTAAGGCCTTTAAATTACCACAAATTGAGGTTTTACATCCACATATGAGTATTATTTGATTATTGATTTCCGCCGGTTCGAGCGATGCACAATCGAATTACCGGAGCAAATGCGGATTGGCAGGCATCCATAACATTACCCGGCCACACCTTATTAAAGAGTGGTAGGGTTTAAAAAAGAAGGTTATCTGTAATGGGCAAAATGTATTTATTCCGATTCGTATTTATAGATGAGATCGAAACCACTGTCGCGGCTGGAGTTGTTCAACTGAAGGAATAACCAACGGAATATTTCATATTCCAGTTTCACTTCATAGGCTTTGGGATTGTTTTCCGAAGCCTGACCGAACAGTTGTTCGTAGCTGACAAACAAGTCATTGGTGATGTATTTTCCCACTACCAGGGTAGCATTGTCAAATCCTTCCCCACTTTTCAGCTCAACATAATCTACATTCAGGGTATTGCCAAGGAATTTGGTGAGCTGGGAAGAGAGAATGGAAGCAGCGGCATTCACGGCAACGTTCCCCCCACCGGCACCTTCAACATCCTGTTGCTGGTCGAGGGTAAGCTGGTCGAGCCCTTTGCCAAACATGATGTACGACATGGCGTCACCTTCGCTGATGGGGCTGCCATCCAGCTCAAATTTCACCGCGAGGGTGTCGATATCACCGGTAACATTTACGGTGAGCTCCTGTTGAGCCCTGTCCGAATTTCTAAAGGTATAGGAAGCCGTTATATCCATTATAGGATTAATTTTTTCGCCACCCTGGAAACTGATGTGACCCTTATCAATTTTAAAGGTACGCCCTAATATCTCATATTGCCCCCTTACGACATCTACGGAGCCGAATACTTCGAAATATGCTTTTGTCTTTATCAGGTCCAGATCACCCGATAGCTCCAGACGAAGGTCCTCACTCTTTATCCAGGTATTTTTAGGAATTTGTACTTTCAACTTTCCACTTACATTTTCAAGGTAAAGGGTTGGTCCTGCAGTATCCACCCTGGCAATTGATTTTTCAACAATTAAAGTATCACCCCGGTGATGATGTTCTGTGAGTTCACGCACCAGTAAGGGTGTTGGCATTTCAGGCGCATTGAACTTGCCCAGCAAAGCCATAACTGCGGGTAGATTGAACTCAGATTCCGGAATATTAAGGTTACCAGAAAAGACCACTTCTCCGGGTTTACCTTCAAGTCCGGCCTGACCGGATAATACCATATTGAATTGCTTGTGATCGAAAGGATTAAACTTATCAAAGAAAATGCTAATCTTCGAATCTGATATATTGCCTTTGTAGAAGTCGCCGCTGAAGTTAACTTTTCCGCTGGCATACATAGTGCCGTCGTTACTGGTAATGTTAAAGGTATCCAGCCGAATTTCTTCAGGGGTGAAATCCACATTCATTTTGATGGTTTTGTAATAAATACCATATTCAGGAATCTTTAAGGCTGCCTCTGTCAGGTGCAATGAACCTTTGGGTTCCGGGTTCTTAACCGAGCCCGTTATGTCAACATCAGCTTCTAAATATCCGGCAATATCTTCGGCTATATTAAAGGCCTTTATTACGCCAAGGGGAAATCTGTCGGCAATAAACCTGGCTTTGAGCGGTGCATTAGGATTAAATTCAAATTGCATACTATCCAAACGTACCGAAGCCGGAATATTTCCATTCAGGCTGATGCGCCCGCTGTCGACCGGCACCAGATTTAAATCCAAATCAAGCTGATTGTTCTTCAGACCGAAGCTTCCACCCAATTCATTGAATTTATAATTATTCAGGGATGCATGGTCAATGCCGAATTTTCCATCCATTAGCGGAGCTGCTGCAGGCCCCGACACTTTAACATTTAAGCTAAAAATTCCTTCAGCACGCATTTCATCGTCCAGTGATTTTACCAACTCAGCAATATCCACATTAACAATATCAAGCGTAAGACTCTGGTTTCCGGCGCGATCAATCACACCCTGCACGCTTAGTGAACGTGCACTGTCTGCGCTGCCTGATGCCATTATGAAATTATCAATTCGGTAAGCTGTT
>JAQVEI010000229.1 GCA_028697695.1 Lentimicrobiaceae bacterium | reverse complement strand
ATGGTGAGCCGGATTTTTTTACCATTGACAGTAAGGGTTTGTTTGCGGGTAGTGAAAACATCGGCAAGGTTCAATTCCAGTGAGGCATTGTAATCTTCACCCCTGAATTTTACCCGGCTTCTGCTGCTTCCTCCTGCTGCACTGCCGAACATGGAAGCAAAAAAGTCTGAAAAATCACCGCCACCAAAATCTTCCGCGGTGAAAGTTTGTCTCCGGCCACTACCACCACCATAGGATTGTTGCTGGTATTGTTTTGCCCGTTCATATTCTTCTCCATGCTGCCAATCCTTGCCGTATTTATCATATTTTGCCCGCTTCTCTGGATCGCTAAGCACTTCATTGGCCTCATTTATTTGTTGAAATCTTGCCTTGGCATCCTTGTCATTGGGGTTGAGGTCCGGGTGAAGCTTGCGGGCCAGCTTACGATAAGCACTTTTAATCTCTTTTTCGGTGGCGTTTTTATCCACACCCAACACCTTGTAATAATCTATAAATTCCATACAATAAAAAATTATTAAGCTTGATTATCCGTAAAGGTAATCCATCAAACCGGATTACCGGATGTATTTAAATAACAGATTTGTGAGAGGTATGTTTGGTTTATAGATAAGCTTTGATGTTGATTGTTGGCATAAATTAGAAGTTGTTTGAATGTCAATGAAATAGCCATGCCGGGCTTGTTGTTTTCTTCGTTAAAAAAATCAGGTTACTTGCTTAGTTGCAGGTTATGGGATGGGAGCAGGACTGATAAATAAATTAAAAGACCTGAATTAAGTATGGCAAAAATAACAAATGCCCACAGCTTATTTACTGCGGGCATTTGATGTAACAGGGATAATTTTTATAGCTTCACTACGCTGTCAGCTTGATTCGCTTCAGATTATTTCTTGTAAAAGTCAGTACTCTCGAAGATTTTATCTGCTGATTTTGCAATGAATCCCGAATACAGTTTACCATCGTTATCGGGGTAACGCATGGCAAATTCATAATAACAGGAAGGTATTTCAAAGGTTCCCTCTTTAAATTTTACCGGCAGAATACCCGCCATAATGCTCGATTGTTCAAGCAGCTCTTCCGGCGTACCTTTTACTTCACCGCCCGAACTGTTGATGATAAATCCATTGTCTTTCAGGAATTGATTTACCTTATGAATGGTATTGTATTTTTTCAATCCATTGATACTCACGGTAAAGTGATTGGCTCTGAAACCGTAAACGTAAACCCAGGCGGCATATTCGGACTCTTTACGCAGGGTTTCATATATCTCATAGGATGGCGTACCCCAAATATTGCCAGTGTATATCAATTCACCCTGACCTGCAAGTCCGGATGGGATGGCCTCTAAAATGTTGTTGATTGTTTCCTGTAAAAAGGGTGAAAACTCTTTAAGCCTTAACTCACTGATAAATACGCGGGGAGCATCGGGGAATTCAGGAAGTTCATAATGTCTGGCGTTCAGCTTTTTCTGTTCAAAGTTGTACGAATTCTGATAAGAATATCCTACCCTCTCAAATTCTTTGGCCATGACATCAATATTAACACGGGGATCGTCGAAAGTACGGAAAGCAATGTGATCATTCACTACGTGTTCTCCTTCCCTGGTAAATAAATCATACACCCTTTTGGCAGCGGGGTTTTGGGAAATGTATTCATTCCACAGTTTATCGAATACCTGTTGAGCTTGCATGTTGAATTAAATTAAATGTGAATGATTTTAACAAGCAGCCGGTGAAGTTTGTTCAACTTCAGAAGTCAGATAAAACGTTAGCGGCTTCAAGTTCGAGCGGGGGTTTCGCAGCACACAGTTTCTGCTTATCACTGAAGTTTTATAGAATCAAAAAGCTCAAGGTTTGCACTTCACCCCGTCTTATGCAAAGCCGTTGTTAACGGTTCGTTGTTTATTCGTCATTAAGTGAATTAATTCCTTGTTCTTTAAGATTCAACAACGCGTCTTTCATTGCTTTCACTTGTTCTGGCGGGTGCCCTTGCCAATTAATAACTTCTCCAACTATTTTAAACGGACTTGTTGAACGATAAGATTTTGTCGGATTACCTGGAAATTTTTTGTCTGTCAAATCGGGGTCATCTTCAATTGGACCAGTGGGTTCAACCAAATAAATTCTTTTCCGTTCTTCTCCATAGGCAAGTTCAGCTCCCCAGATTGCAGCATTCAGCGTTGCGGAAAGGAAGATGTACTTTGCATTTTTCCTTTGTCCATAGTTTGAATTATTGCCTGCTTCTATGAATTCACCAGGATTAAGGTCAGCCTTTGTCCCGTGAAAATAAGTCTGGGCAAAGGGTGTCGCACCGTGTCCGCCTGATTTTTGGTCGATGTTGTCTCTTTCCATTGTAATCATTTGTTTTATAACGCCTGATGTTCGTTAAATTGTATTGATACAATGACTGCTAATTGCACAGTTCAAAGGTAAATTCAGCTAAAACAATGCTTTAAGGAACTCTTGTTTGCTGATGTTGATAAAATAATCATTGAAGTTAAACTGATTGAGCACTGAGGTAATCGCATCAATATTGTGTGAAGTACCTTCCAGTGCACGTTCAATATCAGCAGGATCGTGCATATTGAAATAGTCACCGTAAAAGCGGGCATTTTCGATGATTCCGTTTTGTACTTCCAGGGAAACTTCAAGTTTTCCACCTGCCGTCTTGATGGTCTTATGAAAGTTGTATCTGGGCGAATAGCCGAAATTCCAGTCCCAGGTACTATATTTCTCATCTCTCAGTTTTTTGATGGCCTCAATGTCATCCTTACTGAAAGAATATTCCACAGCTCCGGGAGTAGTTTCAATAATATGTTGCATGATTAAATCGCGAAACTCCAGCACGGTGAGGGGAGTGTGCAGATGTTCCTGAATGTTGGTTACCCGGCTTCGTACCGATTTTATAGCTTTATCGCTGAACTTTTCCGGGTCAACTTTTAAAGCTGCGGTAAGGTCAGTCATCTCGGATGAAAACAACAGAGTGCCATGATGTAAAACCCTGTTTTTAAACACGTGTTCCGCGTTTCCGGAAAATTTACGTCCTTCGATGGTTAAATCATTTCGTCCTTCAAATTTTGCCTGTATATCCAATTTTAATAAAACCTGGAGTATAGGTAAGGTAGATTTGTGAAAATCAACCAATTCATGTTTTTCCCCGCTGGCAACAAAGGTAAAGTTGAGGTTGCCCAGGTCATGAAATACCGCCCCACCGCCCGAAAGCCTGCGTACCACCTTTATGTCCTTTTCCTTTACATAGTCCAGGTTTATTTCTGCCAGGGTGTTCTGATGTTTGCCCACAATAATTGCAGGGTCATTGCGCCAAAGCATGAAGCAGTCGCGTTCAAAATGTTTTAAAACGTATTCTTCGGCAGCGAGATTAAAATAAGGGTCAGTTTCCTGACGTATAATACAAAGCATATCTTTTTTTTATGCAAAAATATGCTTTTTAGGGATTGGTGAAACTGGCTTTTTAGTCAGGTAAATCAAAAGAAGCTGTCTGCATAGGCGAGAATAAGGGCATGATGTTGTCTCAACGGTATCTCGTTCTGTTTCAGGGTATAACCCTGGTGAAATGTATTGCGGTAACCTGAATAAAAAAAAGCACCGCCTCAAAAACAATTTTGAGGCGGTGCGTATAGAATCTAAGCGTGAGGTTAAAGCGCTGGCAGCAGTGCTTCTCTCTCAGCGGCAATGCGTGTCCACTCCGGAACAACTGTTTTCATGAACAAGCGTTTGTTTTCATACAGCGCGGGCATATCCAGTCCTATATATTCCTGAGCTTTGGCTTTGGTGGATATGTCGGGCATTTCAACCGGAACTTTAACACCTTTTTTCACCAATATTTCGGTAAGCAGTATGCGGGCTTCGTTGGATTTTTGTATTGAAGTTCCCAAAACACGCAATGCTTCTACGGGAGAGTGGAAACCGAAACCATTGGCTGCAGCAACCCAGTCCCAACGCCATTGGGCATGACGAATAAGTTGCAACACGGGAGCCATTTCCTGTTCAGTTGCACCATTGTCCCAGGCCACTTTGGCTTCAACATGGTTGCGGGCCAGATTTTTCTCAGCTATCCGGCGCAGTTCAATAACCTTTTCCTGACGTTCAACCACGTTGGCAATTAACTTGGCTTCGCTTTCGCGATGGCAAACCTGGCAGGAACCGGAAACATTGGCCAGTGGGCTTTGTATCTTGTGGTCGGTAAATTTCATGCCGCCATCACGTTTGTATGGCATATGGCAGTCAGCACATGAAACGCCCCTGTCGGCATGTACACCAGTCATGTAAATCTCATAATCAGGATGCTGGGTCTTGAGCATGGGCGCGCGGCTTAACTTATGTACCCAGTCCACATGTTGCACTTCATCGTAATAAGCTTCCATCTCATCAGCACTAAATACCTTGTCCCAGGGGAAAGTCAGGTATTTGCCTTCGCCTTTAAAATAATATTCCACGTGGCATTGTGCACAAACCAGTGATCTCATCTCCTGGTGTGTGGCTTTGGTAATGTCTTTTCCGCGGCGTTGAAATGCTTCCTGAAGTGCAGGACGGGTTATGCGCAGGTTCATGGTTTTTGGGTCGTGACAATCCTGGCAGCCAATATTGTTGACTACTTCAGAACCCAGATCTAACCACTGTCCTTTATAAAACTCTGCAACGCCCATTTGCTCCATCAGGCGGGGCACATCGGGGCTTTTACATGTCCAGCAGGTAGCTGGCTGGGGTATATCGGTGCGCAGTGTTTCCCTTATGTCCTGTATGGCATAATAATGGCCGCGTCCCTGACTGTAATCCCGTGAAAAGGCATAACCTGCCCACATTACCACCAATTCAGGATATAGTTCAAGTTGGTCGTGTTTTGCACTGCCGCCATGCGGACTCTTGAAACTGGTATCAAGTGTGCTTTGGTAAGTCTCATATTCCCGTGGAAAATTTTGACCCCATACTTCGTTGCGTGGT
>JAQVEI010000228.1 GCA_028697695.1 Lentimicrobiaceae bacterium | reverse complement strand
ATCACCAAAAACAAGACAATCGTTCTTGATGTTCGCAATTACGAATCAGGTGCATATCTGATTAAGTTTACCACCAATAACGGTGAAAACCTCACCCGCAAGATCGTGGTAACCCACTAATCGTTTATTCGATATTCCTTTTTAAAAAAGGCTCTCCGATTGGGGGGCCTTTTTTTTCGGTTTTGTCCTAAATTAATAACAGCTATAATGCGTCTGGTGAGAGGTTATACCGGGATAATATATTTTGATGTGTTAAGGTTTTGGAGTGTTTTAAAAGTGAATGAATCATTCCGGCTTTCTGTACCGTTAGTGTTATTATCCTCAGTTCATTGCGGAGTATAAATCATCAAAACATCTACACCATAAAAAAAGCAGTCTTGTGGGGAAGACTGCTTTTTTAACAACACACATATGAAACACTTATTCACACACAAAATATCGAAACACAATATTCATTCTGTAGAATGACTTTGTTTTCACGCTACAAAATTACATCAGCAAAACGCGGTAAGCTGTTAACGAAAACAAAGAAAAGTTAAAAGATGTTAACCCACACATTTTCATTGAGTAAGGCCGCTTACCTTTGTAAGCATGAATCAGAAACTGATTGTTTTTATTACTATAATGGTAAGCCTGGCACTGTTGGTATTAACAGCCATACAAGCCTATTGGATCAATGGTGCTATAAAGCTGCGCGAGGCAGATTTTAACAGAACGGTTGCAGAGGCTGTAGGCGATGTTATGCAGCGTTTTGAACATCAGGAGATGATGCTTGAGATGAAAAAGAACAGTGAGTACAATAATCTGATGCGTTCAGTGGATTCACTCGATTATCTTATTTATCAGGAAACCGGTTCTTATCCGGGTGCCAACCGTCAGTCGGGGTTTAATTACCAACGGCAGCAGGAGTGGAGTAGTGTGTTTGAAGACAATCAATGGAAAATGGTTAAGAAATCGGATTCTGCTTTAATGACTTTACCCGAAGCCGATTCTCTGGCATCAACTACCAAAAGTAAAACCAAGATGCCGGAATTAAGTGCCCGTGCCAAGGCATTGAGTGAGAAAAAACGCTTTTTACTTAATCAGCTCTTTAATGATTTTTTTAGTACGCCTTTCAGGCCAAATATTGAAAATAGGCTGAGTAAGGGGCAACTGGATACCCTTATCTCCCAAAGTTTTACGGCTCGCGGAATAAAAACGGATTACGAGTTTGGCATTTTTAGTGAGGCACGCAATATTATGGTAATTGAAAGTAATCCGGAGCTAAGAAATGAACTGATGAAAGAGGGTATGTTTTTTCCCATCTTTTCGCGGGCAGGCCATGTGGCCAATGATTTCCTACTGCTTTATTTTCCCAACCAAACCCGCTACCTTATTATTCAGATGGGTGGTATGTTGATTGTGTCAGCAGTTTTGTTATTGCTTATTGTTGTATCTTTTGCCATAGTTATCGCGGCCATCTTTCGTCAGAAAAAATTGTCGGAGATGAAAAATGATTTTATCAACAATATGACCCATGAGCTTAAAACTCCCATTTCAACGGTATCCCTTGCCTGCGAGGTGCTTAATGATCCGGATATAGCCAGAACCGATGATATAGTAAATTCCTATATTGATATTATCGATCAGGAGAATAAGCGGCTTGGAGTGTTGGTTGAAAAAGTACTGCGCACGGCCATTCTCGAAAAGGGACAACTCAATCTTAAAGCTGAACCTTTGGATTTACATGCTATAATCCGGGATGTGATTCGAAAAATTTCTATACAGGTAGAGATTCGGGATGGGCGCATTACATCGGAGTTGAAGGCCGAAGAATCGGTAATTTACGCGGATAAGATGCATATTACCAATGTAATAAACAATCTGCTTGACAATGCAAATAAATATACACCCAAAAGGCCGCTTATTCATGTTACTACCGAAAATATGGATGGTGGAATATGGGTGCGTATAACAGACAACGGCGTGGGCATCAGCAAAACCAATCAAAAAAAGATTTTTGAAAAGCTTTACCGGGTACCCACAGGTGATGTACATGATGTTAAAGGTTTCGGACTGGGACTGAGTTATGTAAAATTTATTGTTGAAAAACATGAAGGTGAAATAGGCGTGGATAGTGAGCCGGGAAAAGGAAGTACCTTCAGGGTGTGGCTCCCCCTTGCACCCATGGAGTGAAATAAGGCAAAAAAATTGTAATTTAGCTCATTGTAATGAATCATATTATGGGAACAGAGAAAATAAAAATACTGCTTGCTGAGGATGACCGTAACCTTGGAAATATCCTGAAATCATATCTTGAAGCCAAGGGATATGCCCCGAAATTATGTGTAAATGGTCAGGAGGCATATGATCTTTTTACCAAAGAACAGTTTGATTTTTGTATTGTGGATGTAATGATGCCGGTAAAGGATGGTTTCACGCTTACCCGTGAAATCAGAGAACATGACCGGAATATCCCTATACTCTTTCTTACCGCTAAATCATTGGAAGAAGATAAATTAAAAGGCTTCCAGGTAGGCGCTGATGATTATTTGACCAAGCCCTTCAGCATGGAAGAACTACTGCTTCGCATTGAAGCCATTTTGAGGCGTTCGGGCCACAGCGCCCAGGGAACAAAAATATATTCAATAGGTTCATTTACATTGGACTATAACCGTCAGATATTGGAACATAAAGGAAAAGAGATGCGGTTGACCTCAAAAGAGAATGAACTTTTAAGGCTATTGTGTGAGAATACCAACGATGTGCTGGATCGAAGCTATGCCCTCAATAAAATATGGCAGGACGACAGCTACTTTAACGCGCGTAGCATGGATGTTTATATTGCAAAACTACGTAAATATCTGAAAGAAGATCCGGCAGTAGAGCTTATTAACGTGCATGGAGTAGGATTTAAGCTTGTAGTAAATACCTAATCCTCAGGAGAGTATTGTTTCATGAATTCCTCCGCTTTCTCAACCATCTCAGCTGACCCCACAAAAAAGGGCACCCTTTGATGCAGACTTTCAGGGGTTATTTCCAGTATACGCCTGAATCCGGTGGAAGCTTTGCCTCCTGCCTGTTCGGCCAGAAAGCCTATTGGATTGCATTCGTAAAGCAGCCTTAACTTTCCATTGGGATTTTTTGACGTTCCCGGATATATGTAAATGCCTCCCCGAATCAGGTTGCGGTGAAAATCAGAAACCAGAGAACCAATGTAGCGGGTAGTATAAGGCCGGTTGGTTCCCGGATCGTCCATCTGACAATACTTGATGTATTTTTTAACCCCTTCCTGAAAATAAATGTAATTGGCTTCATTTATTGAGTAAATGGAGCCTTCTTCCGGGAATGTCATATCGGGATGTGAGAGTATAAATATGCCCACTGAGGGGTCGAGGGTAAATCCGTTAACACCGTTTCCCGTACTATACACAAGCATGGTTGAAGATCCATAAATAACATATCCGGCAGCAACCTGGTTTACGCCGGGTTGTAACAAATCTTCCATAGTACCCGGCCCTCCGGAGGGACTGATGCGCCGGTATATGGAAAAGATGGTACCAATAGGAACGTTTACTTCAATATTCGACGAACCATCTAAAGGATCCATAGCCACTACATATTTTCCCTTTTGGCTAAAGGCATTCTCATAGCTGTACATTTCATCGTTTTCTTCCGAGGCAACGGCACATACCATGCCTCCATGGCGCATGGCCGACAAAAAGGCTTTATTGGCAAATACATCCAGCTTTTTTTGCTCTTCTCCCTGAATGTTTTGCTGACCAAAGTAACCCGTAATATCTACCAGACCGGCAATTTTGATCTCGCGGTTCACGATTTTAGCTGCAATTCCTATATCGTTAAGTAATCGCGTTAACTCGCCCGAAGCATAAGGGAAATCGGCTTGTTTCTCACTGATGAATTCAACCAGAGTTTTCATAGAAATAGAATAGAATTTGATTTAAAATTTTAAAAGCCGGATGCAATCCCGGATAGATTTATTTGCAGATTTGCATGCATTGGTCGTCTTTTTTAAAGTTGTTTGTTGGTATGCTCTACGTTCTAACCCGGAAATCATACATTTGATTGACGATGCTGTTGAATTTTATAAAGATACTTCATTTTGTTGTAATTTCATGAAATTATTGCGGTAGATCATTTATATGAACTGCCTTTATAATAGCCAGGTATCCTCATTTAAATTGCATCTAAAGTACTTCCGGAATTCAGGTAAAGATAGGAAACTATTTTCAATTACACTTTAACAGATATCAGTAGATCTTTATAAACAGGCTTGCGGGCGTAAAGAGTCCGGGTTAGTTCAATTCATATCTCATACACTCTACTATTTTGTGTAATTTTGTCGATCAGTATTTTATTTATGCAGGTATTAAAATTCGGCGGGGCATCAGTAAAAGATGCAGAGTCAGTGCGAAACGTAGCCAGGATTCTGCTTAGATTCGCAGATGATTCTGTTTGTGTGGTTTTATCGGCTATGGGTAAAACAACCAATGCACTGGAGAAGGTAGCTCAGGCCTGGTTTGAAGGTGACGATGCGGCTTTTACCTTATGGGATGAAGTAAAAAGCTATCATGAGGCCATATCAAAAGAATTGATGGGAGAAATTGTTCCGGAGCTTGTTATAGAGTTACAAACTCTGGAAAGTTTGCTGCAAAGTGAACCGCCTCCACTTTTTGATATGGCTTACGATCGCATGGTAAGCAGGGGCGAGTTTCTATCAACCGCACTTGTGGGCGCTTATATGCGCAAACAACAGCACCCGGTGCGGATAATGGATGCCTCGGAGCTAATTATCACCGACGAGAGTTTTCGCAATGCCCGTATTAACTGGCCCGAAACCACGCTCCGGATTGCAGCGGCATTTAAAGAGCTATTTCCCCTTAGCCTCACTCAGGGATTTATTGGCCGAAGTTTACATGGTCATCCGGTAACGCTGGGACGCGAAGGATCTGATTTTAGTGCTGCCATCATTGCCTTTGTCTT
>JAQVEI010000227.1 GCA_028697695.1 Lentimicrobiaceae bacterium | reverse complement strand
TGATAAGAATATCAATTTTGCCGTACTTTTCGTTGATGACGGAAGCTGCAGACTCTACCTGGCTGAAATCGGCTGTGTTTACCTTATAAAAATCAGCATCCCCCCCCTGCTGACGGATTGATTCAACTAGCTTAATGCCTTTTTCTTCATTTAAATCCCATATAATAACCACAGCGCCTTCGTTTGCAAAGCGAATGGCAGTAGCTTTTCCAATACCATCTGCACCGCCTGTGATAATGGCCACTTTATCTACTAATCTTTTCATCTGATTTTATAGTTTGAACAATTCAATTACCAAATAATGAGCTAAATAAGCTCCATTATAGTTACAGTAAAAACCAAATCCCAAGAATTGACAGGTGGACTATTCGTTATATTTAGAATATTTGATTATATATTAGCCTGTTAATCAATTGTATGTATAGATATACTAAGGGGGTCGACTGCAGCCTTACCTGAAGGATAGTCCGGCTACATTGCCATCGTCTTTAAATACTTCGGGCACATGGCTGTGTAATTCCAGCACCAAATCGGCCATCAAACGGCATTTATGCGGGTCATTGAGCAAGGGAAGCGCCGGCTCATGAATGGCTTTAATCAGTTCAGCAAGATTGATTTCCAGCTCTTTAAATGCTGCCACAGCATAATACCATGACACAGTTGGAATATATACAGCCCTGCGTTTATAATCCTGCTCCAATTCCATCAATTTAAACTTTCTCGATATATTCAACAGCCGGGTGTAAGCTTCCTGAGCCATTAATGATTGCATATAGGCTGCAAAAAAGGTGTGCCACCTGAAAGTCAAAATATCTTCTTTCGTATTGTTTAAAAATGTTTCTGCATATTCTGCAGCTTCTCTCGACCGTTTGTTTTTATTTAATGCCCTGATGTAAAATGATGCAAATCCAATTCTGTTGTGAGGACTTTTGGTATGCTTTAATTCGGGGAAGCTTTGTTGCATGAGCCTTAGCGCTTTTGAATTATGATTCAAGCGAAGTAGCACCGCACATAAGTTATTTACATAATGGAGGTAATCACCTGAATGCTGCCTTATGGACAAGAACCCGTAATTGACAGCCTTTTCGAGTTCATTTCGCCTGGAATGCAGCATTACCCGGTTAGAATAGTAATTCAGTAAAATCCGGCGAGAATAAAATTCCCCGTTTTGCATAAGTACATCCAAATCGTCGTAAATCTTATCCAACTTATCGTACTCTTTATAATTAAAGTATATAAGGGTAAGTCTGACAATGGCAAGATAACGGTTTAAACCATCAATTTTATCATTGTAAAATATCTCCTTTAGCCAGGATTCCCACTTTCGTGATTCTGTTTTGTTGAGGGTGTATTGATCTACAATATCAATTGTTGCTTCATGCAAGCTGAGGTTTATTCCGGTGCATTCGGTATAAAGTGGCTGATAATCTGTTAAAAAACGGTCAACAATCCGGTTGTAACCATAGCGAAAGCGGATAAGCAAATAAAAGCGATAATTACGGATAAGCTCATAGAATCTAACAAAATAATAAGGCGGCTTTTTAAATCCCTTTATCATCTTTATCAGAGCATCTTCTTCACGTGGTGAGATGCTGTCGGTCATAATTTTCAGGTCGGTTTGCAGCAGCCAATGGTAATAATAATCTACATCAATTGTTTGAAGTTTATTGACAATCCAGGTTTTCAGTTTTGAATACTTGCGCTTATCAATTGAGGTTTTATAGGGGAAAGTTTGTTCCGGATGGTGGGTATTGTGATATATCAAATTCAGTATGTCCACATTTTGAACATCCTTTAGCTGCTGCACTTTTTTCAGATAAATAACTTCGTGCGGCAAAAGCGAATTGGCAAACTGTGTAAATTTAGATAAGCGCGCTGACATAACCCCGTTTCAATTTGATGGCTAAGATAAGAAAACGACCGAAATCGAACCGGGTTTTATCGGGGTTTGATTTCGGTCGAAAATTTTCATCATTAGTAGCCCGTCCTTAAACTGAGGCTGTATGCTTTAGCTTAAACCTTTGCCAAATCTACGGTAAAGTGACGCATAATGGGTGCTTCGCCAGTAATGCGCAATCCTTTTACAATACTTTGGCGGCGTTCGTAAACGTTGGCCAGGGCAGTAGCTACATAATCCATATGATTATTGGTATATACCCTTCGCGGAATAGCCAGGCGGAGCAATTCAAGCGCGGGATACCTGTTTTCCCGTGTTTCAGGATCTCTGTCGGCAAGCAGTGCACCTATTTCAACACCACGAACACCGCTTTCAAGATACAATTCAACGGCAAGTGTCTGAGCCTGAAATTGTTCTTTAGGTAACTGAGGTAAAAATCTTTTGGCGTCAACAAAAATAGCATGACCTCCAAAAGGATGCTGTACCGGCACGCCAAAATCAACCAGTCGTTTTCCCAAAAAAGCAACCTGACTGATGCGGGTATTAAGATATTCAAAGTCCGGCCCATCACGCGAACCCTGAGCCAATGCATTCATATCACGGCCTGACATACCACCATAGGTAATGTAGCCTTCAAACATGATGTTAAACATGGAAGCTTTGTCGAACAACTCTTTTTCGCGCATGGCGATAAACCCGCCCATGTTGACAATAGCATCTTTTTTACTGCTCATAGTCATGGCATCGGCATAAGAGAACATTTCGAGTACTATCTCCTGTATGGTTTTGTCTGCATACCCTTTTTCACGTATTTTGATAAAGTACGCATTTTCAGCAAACCGGGCCGAATCATAAATGACCCGGATTCCGTATTTATCAGCCAGTTGCCTTACCTGTCGCATATTTTCGATAGAAACCGGCTGACCGCCTGAAGAGTTGCAGGTAACCGTTACAATAATGAAGGGTATTTTTTCTTTCGGGTGAGCCCGCAATACATCTTCCAGTTTACCAAGGTCGAGGTTGCCTTTAAACGGATGATCAATCTGTGTATCAAATGCTTCGTCAATAGTACAATCAATGGCTGTTGCCTTACGGTATTCAATATGACCTTTGGTGGTATCAAAATGAGAATTCCCCGGGATAATATCTCCCGCATTTACCAGTCCTGAAAAGAGCACATTCTCTGCAGCCCGTCCCTGGTGCGTTGGTAAAAAGTATTCAAAACCCAGCAGTTCTCTGATGGTATCTTTCATCTTAAAATAAGAAGAAGCTCCGGCATAACTCTCGTCACCAATCATCATTTCACTCCACTGCCGGTCGCTCATGGCACCGGTTCCCGAATCAGTCAACAGGTCAATAAACACCTGACTGCTTTTCAGTTTAAACAAGTTGTAATTGGCTTCTTTGATCCATTGTTCACGCTCTTCGCGTGTGCTTCTGTGAATGGTTTCAACCATTTTAATTTTATAGCTTTCAGCAAAAGGTAATTCCATTGTTATGATGTTTTAAATCTTAATCAGAAAATAATTGTAAAAAAATAAGGAGGGAAAAATTAATAAGCGTATTCGTCCCGGTTTTTGAGGTTCCGGAAAATGGTTTTAGCTGTAAAACGAAAATTATATGTCATCATATTATGGTGCATGGGCCAAAAGTAACTCATTTTTATAAAAGCAAGTCTTTTTTATTCATTTTTTGATTTTCCCGGATAAAATTAAGCTTAAACAGCATACAAACCCAAAAATTTGTAGCGGTTTTTCAAAAAGAACAAAAGTTTATTTTTGCTGAAGTAAATTAAGCTTCTTTATTTTTTATCTTGCAGTCGTATTTTTACATAAAACCGCGATCATGACCCGACAAATTATATTTATCCTGACCCTGTTGCTTACCCTGGGCATATTTTCTTTTACTGTTTACAGGCTGTATTCGTTTTTTCGCATTACCAAACCTTTTGCCATTGGACAATGGGGCAAACGTTTTGAGGTAATGTTCAGGGTAGCCATCGGTCAAACCAAAATTTTCAGGTTTCCCATAGCCGGATTCATACATGCCCTGGTATTCTGGGGTTTTCTGGTTATTACCCTGGGCAGCATTGAGATGGTGATTGATGACTTTCATTTCGGGCGGGTCAAGGAGGTGGTGCCCGGGTTCGTGCCGAAGGTGGTGGTCGCCATGGTCGGGGCGTCGGAAGGGGAGTTTCAATCGTTTATCGACGACAAAGGGTTGATGAACCTGCTTTCGCCTTTGGTGAAATTCGAGCGGCAGGCCTGGGCCGAGGCGAGTCGGACCGACATTCAATACCTGCTGCCCCGGCTCAGGGTTGGTGACCTGATTTATGTCAGCGTAAGAGAAAACGGGCCGGTCGCCAAAACCGTCCTGCTCGACATGGAAAGGTATCCGCGGCTGCAAGGCGGGGTGTTGGCTACCCGTGGAGGCATGATCCGGGCCATGATCGGTGGCATGGACAACAGTTTCTACAATCGGGCGATTTCGGCCCGGCGCCCCATGGGTTCGGTGGTCAAGCCCCTGGTTTACACCGCCGCCCTGCAACTGGGCTGGAGCAACCTGGATGCCTTGAACAACGAGCGGGATTTTTTCATCTACCAGTTCCAACCCTATTTTCCCCGGCCGGACCACAAGAGCCCCTATAAGGAAATTTCCATGACCTGGGCCGGGGTAAATTCCGAGAATGTCGCCACGGTCTGGCTGCTCTACCATCTTTGTGACAAGATGACGCCGGCCCAGTTTCGGGAGGTGGTGGATAATCTGGGGCTCGGCCCGGCGCAGGATGAGGCGGAGAGCGGTTACCAGCAGCGGATCAGAGACGGGTACGGTGTGCAGGTCAATGATGCCACCGTCCACGAAGTGGCCTTCGAGCGGGCGGTGGCCGAACTTGAACCGGACCTGGTTTTCGCTGGGCGGGTAAATGATTACGAAACGATCAGTAAATTGCACTACGGCACAAATTTCGCCCAGTATCTGAAACGGGTCGATATCGATCTGGGTCTCGAAGGTGAAGATGGCGCCGAGGTAGACGATTCGGCGGCCCATGATCCCGATTTCTTTAACAAGGAGAAGGAATCCGGGTTGCGTAAG
>JAQVEI010000226.1 GCA_028697695.1 Lentimicrobiaceae bacterium | reverse complement strand
CCGCTGGTTGTGGGCCGTAAATCAGTTGGGTGGCAGCACCACGCCCTGGGAAGTCCCTTACATGAACTATCGTGCCTTTAACCTGGCTACGGGTGAGCCGCTCACTACCGGGGTGCCTGAGCCTGAATCGGCCGGCAGCATTGCCTGGCTGTTGTACAACGCCTACCTGGAAACAGGAAACCGGGCATACATGGAAGGTGCACAACTTGCCATGGACTTTTTGGCAGGTTGGGAGAACAACCCTTCGTATGAACTTCAACTGCCCTATGGTACCCTAGCAGCAGCACACATGAATGCAGTGGAAGGTACCGCCTATCCGGTACAAAAGATGTTGGATTGGTGCTTCAACAGGGGCGGGTTGCGTGGATGGGGCGCCATTGCCGGCAACTGGAATGGCTACGATGTTTCAGGCCTGATAGGCGAAGCCAACGACGGAGGCAATGATTATGCTTTTATCATGAATGGCTTTCAACAGGCCGCTGCTCTGGCACCCTTACCAAAATACGACAAACGCTATGCGAAAGCCATCGCCAAATGGCTGTTGAATGTTACCAATGCCAGCCGGCTGTTTTACTGGAATGCCCTCCCCGAAGACCTGCAGGATTCCTATGCCTGGGCTGCCGCTAACGACCCCAATGCCTGCATACCTCACGAATCAATGAAAGAAATATGGATGGGCAAATCTCCTTACGCAACCGGCGATGCCATAAGAGGTGGGTGGGCTGCAACAAATTTATCCTTATACAGCGGATCAAGTGTGGGCTATCTGGCGGCTGTTGCGGAAAAAACCAATATTCCCGAAATCCTGCAGATTGATCTGAATAAAACCGATTTTTATGGTGACAATTCCTTCATATCGTGGATGTATTTCAATCCGACGGGCACCGACAAACAGGTGAACGTAACCTTACCTCCGGGGAGCTTTGGGGTGTATGAATCCATCACTGAAAACGTTTTGTTTTCTGAGGCTTCGGGTTCCCTACAAATCAATATTCCTTCGGGAGAAGTAAGGCTCATCAGGCTTTATGAAGCGGGACAGGAGCCCGAAGCCCGCGATGGCAAATTATTCATTGGCGATGATGTGCTTGATTATCATTACGAATACGATTATTCGGAGAACTTGCGGATAAAGGCCCTTTCCGTTACACAGCGGTTGATTCTTACCAATGCTGAGTTCACTGCCTGGTGCGAGCCGGGCAATGTAGCGGAGGGAAGCAGCGTTCAGTATTCCTGGTTCCTGAATGAGGAAGAAATATTCGGAGAAACCGGCTCAGAGGCTCGCTTTTCTGCTCCTGAAACCCCGGGAGCAGTGGTGTTGAAGTGTAAAATATTGGCCAATGGGCAGTTCGCTGAGGATACATTGCGGTTGCAGGTGGTAGAGCGCATTCCCCTGCCTCCGGTGCTTAACGGGATACAATCCGGCTCAGCCTACGTTGCTACCGGTGATATTAACATCTTCACCGCTATGGTAGAGCCTGCACCGGGTGAAGTGCTTAATTATGAATGGAGTGCTACAGCCGGTGAGCTTTTCCAGGCATCCGGCAATACCATTCGTTGGCAGGCTCCCAATGAATCCGGCATAACCGAAATTTCTGTGGTAGTAACCAATCAGGATATGCTCACGGCTAATGCAGTAACCGGGGCACTTGTTAAAGATACTGCACTCCTGAACCAGCAACCGCTGATATACTATCCTTTTGATATCGACAACAGGAACGCTGTGGCCAACAGATTCCATGCCAGCGTGGAAGGAGCTGCCAAAACCGAAGATGCACGAGGGAAACCTTTATCAGCTTATCGTTTTACCCGGGGTTCTGACATTATCTATACCAATAACGATGCAGATCTTAACTTTCAAGATGCAGTTAGCTTAAGTTGCTGGGTAAAGTGTGATCAATTCGGCTCTGAAAGATTTATTATTTCGCATGGTTCGTGGCAACAACGCTATAAACTATCCGTTACCCCCGAAGGTTTCCTCCGCTGGACGGTGAAAACCAGCACAGGCGTGTCCGACCTGGATGGCTCCTTTCCCATTGAACTCAACAGGTATTTCCATGTAACAGCGCTATATACCGGTTATTCAATGGAGCTATATGTAGATGGAGTGTTGGATACCTTCAAGGGTTTTTCGGGTAATATTCAGCAATCTGATAAACCGCTTACCATTGGGCGCATGGATAAAACAGAGACCTTATATGCGCTTCTTGGAAGTGTGGATGAGGTAAAGTTGTGGGATAAGGAAATCTCTGTTACGCAAATAGCGCAATTAAAAAACCAGTGGGCCACACCTTACGGTATTGAAGAAAAAGAGGTAGCAGCGCGTGTTTATCCGAACCCTTCAAACGGGACATTCACGATTGAATTTGCCGGTGATGCACGGATTAGTACGGTTACAATGTTCACGCCCGACGGCAGATTCGTAAAGGTTGATTACACTGTAATGAATGGTAACAGCATAAAGGTCAGTGCGCTACGCATTGCTCCTGGATTGTATGTGCTGAACATAGGGCTAAGTAATGGTGCAATGGTTCATAGGAAGATGTTGGTGGTAATGTGATGATGGGAAGCTCTTTTATAAACTCAATGACCAACCTGGGATGGCGCGATGCGTGAGAAATAATTATTACATCCTTAAAAAGGAGTACCTTCTGAAAGGTTTTTCAATTCCTCGGCAATAGCTACGAAAGCGTCCACATTCATTTCCTTGATGTAAACCAATCCATGGGTGGCGCGTATCATGGCATTATCATTTTCATAGAAATAGTTTTTGCCCAGCAGCAATTGTATTTGTTTAAGTTGTTTTACCCAGGTTTGGCGGGTGAGTTCACTAAAAGGCCCATCGTATTCATAACTGGGGAAGGATGCGTTCACCTGACTTAGATAGCTCTGTTTGAAAGAGGCATCCAGTACGGACAGAGAGTTCAGCGAAACAGGCACAATCATGCTGGCATCGGCCGGATGAAATTTATACCATACATTTCGATAACCCAGAATACGCAAATGCGATAAATCAGCTTCTTTGCTCCATTCCCTTATGGCTCCGGCAATGGCCTGAAGTACTTTGTAATGGGTGTCAGGGCCACTTCCTTCGGGGTCAAGGGCCAGGCTGATGATATTGGGTTTCAGCTTCTTAAGTTGCTCAAGTATGGGTATCATATCCCTGTTTTTCTCAGGGTTTTCGGTGAAAATTTCTCCCTGATAAAAACCAAGACGTAAATGGTGCACATTTTTTACCTGAACACCATAATAGGCCCAAACCAGCTCTTCTTCAAACTCCCGCAGCATACCTTTAAGTTTTTGTATGTTGGGCGGGTTTTTGCTTCCATCGTAGGCCGATTTCAATTCATTGTTTACCTGTGTGAGCACCTCCTGCAGTTCATGACGGCAGCTCACCTTCCAGATTACCACTATCGATCTGACCAGCCGGTGGCATAAACCCCGGCGTCTTTCACTTTCGTTGTTTTTAGCTACATTATCCAAAAAATGATACACATCTTTGTCCCACTTAAAAGCATAGCCTTTGCTGAAAAAATCAGGGTAATGTATCATTTGAATCTGGTCGCTTTCCAGCAACTGCAGGGTCTCTTCAATAATGCCGGCTAAAAAATGATTGGTAACGGCCGTAAAACCGGAGGTCATAATGGCAAAGTGTACGTCATTTGATTTAGACCTGAGCTGACGATTCACATAGGGCATGATACCCAGCATAATATCATCATGGTGCGGGCCCGTATGATAGATCACCTTGTTTTCTTCAGGATGCATGCCTTTTTCCATCTTGGCGATGATTGCCTGACTTACCTCTGCCGGTGTGTGCTCGTTTAAGTCGGGAATAAGACTACACCAGGGGTCATTTTTAAGGTCTTCAATGGTAAGATGATGCCCGTATTTAAAGAGTTTAACGCAAAGGTCAATTACGGCCCTTTGAGTTTTTTCCTCATTCCAGGGGCTGCCTTTATAATAACGTTCTATCGAATCGTTCAGCCGGCTGGCTGCGCCCGTGGTTAGAAAAAAGCGGGCATTGTTGAGCCTTTGCAGTACAGTTGCAGGATATAGGGTGTTTATTTTCTGTTCCAGGGCTGTTTTAACTATTTCAGCTTTGGCTTCGCCTGCTGCAAAAATAACGGCCACCGCGTTGGGGTTGTATGTTATGGTACCCAAACCTATGGTGATGACCAGCCGGGAGCGTGATATTTCCATGCCCCCCAGGTCGCCTGCGGCTACGGCCTGAGTCTCGAAATTGGTTTGGGTAAGCCGTGTGTTGCTAAACAGCTCAGATCCCCGCACATTGAATGCAATGTGTCCATCCGGGCCAATACCACCCAGGAAGAAACCAATGCCGCCCTTTTCTCTAATTTTTTGTTCGTATTGAGAACACCAGTCATCTATTTGAAAAATAGCCGCCTTCTTCAACGCTTCCTCTTCGCTTTTGGCTGCCCGGTATCTCAATGAAAGATCGATGTCGAAATCCGGAAAAACTTCGCGGTAAGTCAGGCCGTTTCCCAACTCAATCGTATCGCAATTTATGAGCAATGCCTTTGATGGATCAAGCCCGAATCCCTCAATATAATATTTGTTGACATAATTGTAGAAGGAGTTGTGCTGTTGCGGAGGGATGGGATAAAATTCATCAATTTGTACAAACTGAAGTTGGCTCAGGTCGGGCCTTGGCATATTGCTCAAACCATATTTTGCCAAAATCGCTTTGGTTTCCGGCTTATTCCAATTTTGCAGCAGGTAATGGGTATATTTTATAAAATATTCCGGAGTTTTTCCCGTGGGAAGGCTGATAACCCCTTCCGGATTCTCTGAAACCCCTTCTAAAAAACGCAGCGCAGTAAGTACGCCCTGTGTTGGAAAATTCTCAGTGATAATATAAGGCAATCGGGTGTTCATCTTTGTAACACCGGATATTTTCATAAATGCAGATTCAACCCTGGAAAAATTCTGATATCTCATTGGACTGTTTTTTAGATGCCGGAAAAACTGT
>JAQVEI010000225.1 GCA_028697695.1 Lentimicrobiaceae bacterium | reverse complement strand
AGTTACTGAAAAAAAGGTGAGACGCGAACGCATGGGACACATTCAACTGGTTGTTCCTGTAGCGCATATCTGGCTTTTCAGGTCGCTGCCCAATAAAATAGGCGCCCTGCTTAATCAAAATACCAAAAAACTCGACTCTATCATCTATTATGAGAGATATGTTGTGGTTCAGCCCGGCATAGTAGATGGTGTGATGTTAAAAGAAGAGGTTAAAGTTGAAAAACTTGCTTTGCTTACCGAAGAGCAATACTTTGAGGTAATTGATTCTTTACCCAAAGATAATCAGCTTCTGGATGATTCGGACCCCAATAAATTTATTGCAAAAATGGGTGCTGAGGCACTTCATGACCTGTTGCGGGACCTTAATTTGGATCAGGAGTCGTACGATCTGCGACACAAGGCCAACAATGAGACCTCACAGCAGCGTAAAGCAGATGCATTGAAACGCTTGCAGGTGTTTGAGGCTTTCCGTGATGCTCAAACCCGCATAGAAAACAATCCGGAGTGGATGATTGTAAAAGTTGTTCCGGTAATTCCGCCCGAACTTCGCCCTCTGGTTCCCCTGGATGGTGGTCGTTTCGCTACCAGCGATTTGAATGACCTTTACAGAAGGGTAATTATCCGCAACAACAGACTCAAGAGGCTGATAGAAATAAAGGCACCCGATGTAATTATGCGTAACGAAAAACGCATGTTGCAGGAAGCCGTGGATTCACTTTTTGATAATTCGCGTAAAGCAAACTCCGTAAAAACTGAATCTAACCGTGCGTTGAAGTCGTTGAGCGACAGCTTAAAAGGAAAACAAGGACGATTTCGTCAAAACCTGTTGGGTAAACGCGTGGATTACTCCGGCCGCTCGGTTATCGTGGTTGGACCTGAACTCAAATTAAATGAGTGCGGTTTACCCAAAGATATGGCCTCGGAATTGTTTAAGCCGTTTATCATACGTAAAATGCTGGAGCGCGGTATCGTAAAAACCGTGAAATCAGCCAAAAAAATTGTTGACAGAAAAGATCCGGTAGTTTGGGATATTCTTGAAAACATCCTTAAAGGTCATCCGGTTATGCTCAACCGTGCACCTACACTGCACCGTCTGGGTATTCAGGCATTCCAACCCAAGCTTATCGAAGGTAAAGCTATTCAGCTTCATCCTTTGGTATGTACCGCCTTTAACGCTGACTTTGACGGTGACCAGATGGCTGTTCACGTGCCGCTTGGTAATGCTGCCGTGCTGGAAGCACAATTGCTGATGCTGGCATCACACAACATTCTTAATCCGGCAAACGGAGCACCCATTACCGTTCCTTCACAGGATATGGTGTTGGGACTTTACTACATGACCAAGGGACGTAAATCTATACCTGAAAATCCTGTGAAAGGTGAAGGTATGACGTTCTATTCACCGGAAGAAGTCATTATTGCCTACAACGAGAAAGTAGTAGAGCTGCATGCTTTTATAAAGGTGAAAATCAACACCATAGAAAATGATAAACCGGTTACCACTTTGATGGAAACAACCGTTGGACGCGTGCTTTTCAATCAGGTAGTGCCTTCAGCTTATGGTTTTATTAATCAGTTGCTCACTAAAAAAGCATTACGCGATATTATTGGAGACGTACTGAAGAAAACCGGAACCCAACAGACGGCTCAGTTTCTGGATGATATTAAGAACCTGGGCTACAATATGGCTTTCCAGGGTGGTTTATCCTTTACTTTGAGTGATGTTATTGTACCCGAGGTGAAAGAAACCCTGGTTGCCCAAGCCAATAATGAGGTGGAAGAGGTAGTTGGTAACTACAACATGGGCTTTATTACCAACAACGAACGTTACAATCAGATCATTGACATTTGGACACATACCAACTCCAGATTGACCTTTACCCTTATGGAGAATCTGGCTAAGGATATGCAGGGATTCAACCCGGTATATATGATGCTTGATTCTGGTGCCCGGGGTTCCAAAGAACAAATCAGGCAGTTGTCCGGAATGAGAGGACTGATGGCTAAACCGCAGAAGTCAGGTGCATCGGGAGGTGAGATTATTGAAAACCCTATTCTCTCTAACTTTAAGGAAGGTCTGTCGGTACTCGAGTACTTTATTTCAACTCACGGCGCACGTAAAGGTCTTGCTGATACAGCACTTAAAACCGCAGATGCCGGATATCTCACCCGTCGATTGGTTGACGTTGCCCAGGATGTGGTAATTACCGAGCCTGATTGTGGTACATTGCGTGGCTTAACCACTACCGCACTTAAGAAAAATGAGGAAGTGGTTGAAACATTGTATGACAGAATACTTGGACGGGTTACACTGCACGATGTCTATCATCCGCAAACAGGAGAACTCATTGTTGAAGCAGGTGAAGAGCTTACCGAAGAAATAAGCGCGGCTATTGAAAACTCACCGGTGGAATCGGTTGAAATCAGGTCGGTACTTACCTGTGAAAGCAAAAAAGGCGTTTGTGCCAAATGTTACGGACGTAATCTGGCCACGGGACGCATGGTTCAAAAAGGTGAGGCTGTGGGAGTAATTGCAGCTCAATCAATTGGAGAACCCGGAACACAGCTTACCCTGCGAACATTCCACGTGGGAGGGGCCGCCTCCAATATTTCAGTTGCATCACGCATTGAAGCCAAATACACCGGTATCCTCGAGATTGATGATTTACGGTATGTGGAATTTGAAAATGCGGAAGGTAAAAAATATGATATCGTCATCGGCCGTTCTGCTGAAATGCGTATTGTAGATAAAAACACCGGAATCGTACTTTCTTCAGCCCATATTCCTTATGGTGCCAACCTCTATTTCAGGCAAGGCGATGAAGTGGAAAAAGGCAGCAGAATCAGCGACTGGGATCCCTTTAACGCGGTAATTCTCTCCGAAGTGCCCGGTAAGGCCGTGTTTGACAACATCATTGAAGGCACTACTTTTAGGGTAGAATCCGACGAGCAGACCGGTTATCACGATAAGGTGGTGATTGAATCCCGTCAGAAGGCCAAGAATCCCGGCATACGCATAGTAGATAGCGAAGGAACAGTATTGCGTTCGTACGATATACCGGTAGGTGCGCACATTATCGTGGAGGAAGGGCGTAAGATTAGAGCCGGAGAAATTCTGGTTAAGATCCCCCGTGCTGTTGGCAAATCCAGTGACATTACCGGTGGTCTGCCCCGCGTAACCGAGTTGTTCGAGGCTCGTAATCCATCCGACCCGGCTACCGTTGCTGAAATTGATGGCGTAGTTTCTTTCGGTAAAAAACTCAAACGAGGCAACCGGGAGGTGATTATTACTTCCAAAACCGGAGAAGAAAAAAGCTATCTTGTGCCTACATCCAAGCAGATTCTGGCTCAGGAAAACGACTACATAAAGGCTGGTACGCCGCTGTCAGAAGGTGCTATGACGCCAAGTGATATCCTTTCAATTAAAGGACCCATGAAGGTACAGGAATATATCGTGAACGAGATTCAGGAAGTGTACCGCCTGCAGGGTGTGAAAATTAATGATAAGCACTTTGAAGTAATTGTGCGTCAGATGATGCGTAAGGTTGAAGTTGCCGACCCGGGTGATACCAAGTTCCTTGAAGGTGAACTCGTGAATAAAGTTGATTTCCATGATGAAAATGACTGGATATTCGGCAAGAAAGTAATTGTGGATCCGGGCGATTCGCCTAACCTGAAACCCGGCCAGATTGTTACTGCACGTAAACTCAGGGATGAAAATTCAATGCTCAAGCGCAGGGATAAACAACTGGCCGATGCCAGAGATGCTCAGCCCTCTACCGCCAAGCAGGTATTACAGGGTATCACCAGGGCATCACTGCAGACCAAGAGCTTTATCTCCGCTGCATCTTTCCAGGAAACTACCAAGGTACTTACAGTAGCTGCCATTAATGCAAAATCAGACGAATTGCTCGGACTGAAAGAAAACGTTATTGTAGGGCATCTTATCCCCGCAGGTACAGGCTTACGTGAGTATAGCGACCTTATCGTTTCTTCAAAAGAAGAATACGAGAAACTGTTAGCCTCAAAAGCCGACGAAGTTGAAATATAATCACAGGTTCAGGAGGGATGAAAATTCCTCCTGACTTTTTTAAAAACATACCATCATGAGTGAAAATAAACAACAAAATCAAATCAACATTGAATTGAGTGATGAAATGGCCGAAGGTATTTATTCAAACCTGGCTATTATTACCCATTCTAATGCAGAATTTATTATTGACTTTGTAAAAATGATGCCTGGTGTTCCCAAAGCAAAAGTAAAGTCAAGAATTATTCTTACACCTCAGCACGCAAAACGCCTGATGGGTGCGCTTAGGGAAAATATTGGTAAATTCGAATCAATTCATGGAACCATTAAAGAAAGTGAATCAAATGTTCCATTTACCTTGGGTGGTCCTACCGCACAGGCTTAACAGTTGATGCACAAACAAACAGAGCCGGGTAGAACTTCTGTCCGGCTCTGTTTGTTTGTGTTCTTTTGAATGTGTCCCGGCACCCAAGCTGTGCACATGGTGAGCCGGGGTTTGGTCAGGTTAGCAAAGGATGCTATTTAATTGCAAACCAATCCTGGAGTTTAAAAAAGCAAAGACTTGTCAAAGCCATCAGGGATACGTAACATAATCGGATTGGTTTTGCATAAAGCTCATAAAAAAACCACCAAAAACAACAATAATTAAAACAACCATTGCAATTCCGATCAGCATCCAAAGAAGCATGGCCTTTGCCCAGTTGGCTTTGTTTGGATTGGTTTCCCTGCTGAATGCCCAAACAAAGAGCATAATGAGATTAACAAATGGAATAGATGTAATAAGCAACGTAATCATCCAATCGCCAATTGAAATTTTTGACACGGGGGTAACTTCAAAATCTTCCATAATAAACTGGTTTTGGTTAGGGTAAGAATATCTTATCAAAAGTATTACAATTTTTAATAAAATCATAGGTTATATTCCAAACATTAAGGCCGGGTAACAGTTTGTAAATACAGAAGGCGTATTTTTGACGTAATTATATT
>JAQVEI010000224.1 GCA_028697695.1 Lentimicrobiaceae bacterium | reverse complement strand
TCGGGCGCTTCGGCGCCGGGTAACCGCCAGGATGCAAAGTCTGTTGCAGTTCCGGTTAATGTTGATTGCAGCTCACTGAGTTCAGAAAAAGTAAATGCGCTCATTGAGATTTTTCTTCATTAGGCAAAACCATGATGGTTAATCGTGACAAACAAACCATTTGTTCGCTATCGTTATGTATTTTTATTTCCCACACGTGCAAGCGTCGCGATCGCACCAGCAAGGAGGCGCGGCCATGAACTGTACCAGATGTGGTTTTTCGTAAATGATTGGCATTTATTTCAATGCCTACTATGGCTTTGGGGTTGTTCAGCAGCGCAACCGAGCCCATGCTTCCAAGAGATTCAGCCAATGCTACCAATGCCCCTCCATGCAGCAATCCGGCCGGTTGCACGGTACGATGGTCTACGGGCATGGTGCCGCAAATATAATCTGAACCAAACTCAGTATAAATTATTCCCAATTGCTCCATTAAGGTGCCTTTGGATAAGGCATTCATTGCATCAATTGTCATTTCAACAGTCTTATCTTTAATGTTGGATATATTTATAACAAAGCAATATGCGGTTGGTTGTAATAAATTGAGAAATCAGAAAATATGACCATTATTCTACATTATTCCTCAACAGGAATCATATCATCCTTCAGTAAATGCTCATCGTAAACGTAATCAATATATGCTACATAGGCCCAGGTATTGTTCATAAACTGATATAAGTCAAGCTTTATAACATTATTAAAGTCGTTATATATCAATGAGTCTTTCAACTCTATGCCATCCGAAAAAAGAGTATAAGTAGTAAGCATCAGCATCTCTTTATTGTAGGTGAATTGCTGAAGTTCAAGATCGTCAGAAGCGCGGATTTCGGACAGGCTAAAATGTTTGTCCGGGTTGTTTTGCTGAGCATAAATAAGAGCAAACCATGAAAATGAAATTGAAAGAAGTAATAGTTTTTTCATTTTTTACTTATTTTAAGAATATAAATTCATTCTATTGACAAGCAAAGATAAAATATTATGATTTTAATTGTTATTTTAATGAAAGAGAGGCGTTTCCCGTCATTTTTGAGCCACATTTTTTTTGATTTTTATTGCTTGCATGCTTTTAGTTCGTAGTTAATTTTTTTAAACTTCAAACAACTATCCTGAAACAATAGGATAAGAGGGAATATTTGTATTCCGGTATTGCGTTAAAAACAGGATTTAACATTATTGAAGCTAAATTTTCCTGTTTTACCCTACAAATAAGCTTTATTAAAAGGTTTTCAGGTATGGTTTATCCTGGTACGAATGAATTGTATAGTAATGTTTACCTGTGCGTGAAAGAAACTTTCATTAATTCACTATCGCATCTCACGAAATGTGAACATATTGCATTTCTTTTATACTTTTGCGCCATGTTAACAGCATTCAAAAAATACGTAAACGAATGGAACCTTTTTAAGCCCGATGAAAAGGTGATGCTCGCCATTAGCGGGGGTATTGATTCAATGGTTATGCTCGAATTATTTCTTCGCAGTGGACTTACCTTCGGCATCGCACATTGCAATTTTGCACTCCGGGGTACTGAATCCAACGAGGATGAGAAGTTTGTCAGTTCAGTGGCAAAAGCGCATGGCATTCCGTTTTTTGTAAAGCATTTTAAAACACGTGAGTACGCGGGATTCAACAAGATTTCGGTTCAAATGGCAGCCCGGCATCTGCGTTATGAATGGTTTGATGAACTTTTGCAGACAGAAAACTATCAGGTAGTTGCCACAGCGCATCATCTGGATGATCAGATAGAGACTTTCTTTATCAATGCTCTGCGCGGAACCGGTATCAGTGGTCTTCATGGCATTTTGCCCAACCGCTCCAATATCGTTCATCCCATGATGTTTGCATTCAGGAGGCAAATTGAAGAGTTTGCCGTGGATGAAGCCATTTCCTTCCGGGAAGACAGCTCAAACCGCTCTTCCAAATATATGCGCAATAAGATCCGGCATGACTTGTTGCCTTTACTGGGAGAACTAAATCCCGATTTTCGTAAAACGCTCACTTCTACCATCAGCAGGATTCGTGAATCTGAAATTCTGTTGAACCGGCATATGGAAGAGGTAAAAGCTGCCATTAGTGCATCTGCTGAGGGAGTGACTGCATTTAAGATTGACGCGTTAAAAAACTTTCAGCCCATAGATATTTACCTCTATGAACTGCTGAAACCATACAACTTTAGCCGCTTTACCACAGACGACCTCTGCCGGGCGCTGAATGAACTCTCGGGTAAGCAGTTTTTTTCGCCTACCCATCGTGTTATTAAGGACCGCGACCTCTTATTGATTACTGAAACCGGCGGATCCTCCGAAACCAATGCAGACGAAACCCGTATCGAAGCAGATCAGCAAACAGTAAGCACGCCAATAAATTTAAGATTAACCCGTTTGTCAAATACTGAAGTTCCTGATATCAGTAAATCAGCTCAGACAGCCATGTTTGATGCCGACTTGCTGGAATGGCCGTTGCGCTTGCGCAAGTGGAAAGAAGGTGACACTTTTATGCCTTTTGGTATGACCAACAGCAAAAAACTCAGTGATTACTTTATCGACAATAAATTTTCCATTGTAGAAAAGGAGAATGCCTGGCTGCTGATTTCCGGAAACAAAATCGCCTGGCTGGTAGGCCATCGTATCAGTCATGCATTTAGAGTAACCGATGAAACGAGAAATATTTTAAAAATTGAACTGCTGGAAAATTAACCTCAGCAAATAATCAAATCAAATCATGAAAATCAAACAGAAGCTTAACTTTTTGCTGCGACTTTTTATCTTTTTTGCCTTGTTTGTACCCCTTACACTACAGGCACAGATTTTAAAACCGGTGAAATGGTCCTTTAGTACCAAAGCTATATCCGACAACGAAGTACAACTGTTGTTCAAAGCCGCTATTGATCCTACCTGGCATTTGTATTCACAGGATGTACCTCCACCTCCTGATGGGCCGATTCCTACTTCATTTACTTTTGAGAAATCCCCTAACTATACCCTGGTTGGAAAAGTAACTGAACCAAAGCCGATAGAAGAATACGACAGTCAGTTTCAAATTACCCTTAAATACTTTGAAAATCAGGCGGTCTTCACCCAAAAGATAAAAGTACTTAGTGAGAAGGATTTTACAATATCCGGCGAGCTTGAATTTATGGTTTGTGATGACAAGCAGTGCCTGGCGCCAGAGACGGTAGATTTTGAATTTAAAGTTAAAGGTGCGAAAAATAAAACCACTGAAATCGGGCAGGTAAGTGAGCCTGGTTCACCCGACACGGCCTCCACTTCAATGCTTCCAGCTTTAACCCTGGAAGACGAATCATCGGACTCATCCCAGGTCTCCCAAACCAATGCAGCCGCTTCCGCTGAGCCGGCAGCAGAAATTAAAGCCGATACAGGCCTTGGAAACAACATTTCACTTTGGTCACTTTTCTTCTTTTCATTTTTGGCAGGACTTGCAGCTATTCTTACCCCATGTGTATTTCCTATGATTCCCATGACGGTTACTTTCTTCCTTAAAGAAAAAGACAAGGTAAAAGCCAAATTTCAGGCGCTCAGTTATGGCGTTAGCATCATATTGATTTACACCATCATAGGTACGGTGGTAGCGGTTACCCTGGGTGCTAATTTCGCGAATTTCTTAAGCACTCACTGGATTCCAAATGTATTGTTTTTTCTTATTTTCCTGTTTTTTGCTGCCTCTTTTCTGGGCATGTTTGAAATTACCTTACCCAGTTGGATGATCAACAAGAGTGATGCACAAGCTGACCGTGGCGGAGTTATTGGTTCCTTTTTTATGGCTTTCACGCTTGTACTGGTATCTTTTTCATGTACCGGACCTATAGTGGGTGCCATTCTGGTGGCCTCAGCCGGCGGACAGGTGTTGATGCCCATAATCGGAATGCTTGGTTTTTCACTTGCCTTTGCACTTCCCTTTACGCTATTTGCCTTTTTCCCGCGCTGGCTCAACAATATGCCCAAATCAGGCGGTTGGCTCAACTCAGTAAAAGTAGTGCTGGGATTTCTCGAACTGGCGCTTGGTCTTAAATTTTTAAGCATTGCGGATCAGACCTACCATTGGGGTATACTCGACAGGGAGGTATATCTGGCCTTATGGATTGTTATTTTCACTTTGATGGGCTTTTATTTGCTCGGCAAGCTAAAATTCGCACACGACAGCGATGTAAAATACATCAGTGTGCCTCGTTTGGGCATGGCCATCATCACCTTTGCTTTCGTAGCCTATATGATTCCGGGTATGTTTGGAGCGCCATTACGGGCTTTATCAGGGTATATGCCTCCACAGGCAACCCACGATTTCGATTTAAACAAAATTGTCAGGGATAATATTCAGATATACGCTACCGACGGAGGTGCCTCCTCTCAGGCAAAAGGTGAAACCGGCCTTTGTGATAAGCCAAAATACAGCGAATTTCTGCATCTGCCTCACGGTTTGGAAGGCTATTTTGATTACGAACAAGGCCTGGCCTGCGCGGCTCAGCTTAATAAGCCTGTCTTTATCGACTTTACCGGCCACGGTTGCGTGAATTGCCGCGAAATGGAGGCCAGAGTCTGGTCTGACCCCAGGGTGCTTAAGAAGTTGCGCGAAGAATTTGTAATCATCGCTCTTTATGTTGACGATAAAACTGCCCTGCCTGAATCAGAATGGGTTACTTCAACATACGATGGCAAAGTAAAGAAGACCATCGGTAAAAAATATGCTGACTTCCAGATAAGCAAATATAATGTTAATGCACAACCTTACTATTGTTTGCTCGACACACAGGGAAAGCTGCTGGTTCAGCCCAAGGCTTATGATCTGGATGTGGAAAACTTCCTTGCATTTCTGGATAGCGCTGTGGAGGAGTTCAACAGAAGGAGCACTCAAAGCGCTGAATAAGTTACATACCTTTATAAACGCTGGCAGCCATCAAAGCTGCCACACCTATCGAGTAGGAAGATAGGGATTAATTCCCTATCTGTCCTCTCACACCACCGTA
>JAQVEI010000223.1 GCA_028697695.1 Lentimicrobiaceae bacterium | reverse complement strand
AACCGGGGTATCATCCGCCTGTATGGTAACAACTACAACCGGCTTATAAGCGACAGTGTAGCTGAAGCACTTTCATGGGGCGACCTGTTTCTCTTCAACATGGAGTCTTCACTAATGCCGGATGAAACCATAAAAACCAGGAACATACAAAATGGAGTATACCGCGCCCCGGTGGGTGCACTTTGTTTCTTCGACCGAATCAGGGCAATCAAGGTAGCCAACGTGGCCAACAATCATTTTGGCCAGCATGGTATGCAGGCTGTAAATTATAGTTTAGACGCCCTCCAACAAAAAGGCATTAAGATAATTGGAAAAGACAAACAGCCATTGACTATTCATCAGGCGAACAAGAAAATAAATATTTGGGGTGTGAGCCTTGTTGAAGACCCAACTTACTGTGGTGGATATTTTAAAAGCACCTATGATGATTTGATTGAAGCTTTGGAATTGGGCCGCAAAGAGGAAAATGAAATCCGGATCATTAGCATCCACTGGGGGAAGGAATACCTGACTCTGGAAAATGAGCAACAAAGGCACCTGTCCGGGAAATTGAGTCAGGCAGGATTTGACTTAATCCTGGGACATCATCCGCATGTGATTCAGCCATTTAAACAAATTGGCAAAACGAGGGTTATTTATAGCCACGGAAATTTTATTTTTGACCAGGACTTCTCAAAAATTACCCGAAGGGGACTGATTTTTCAGTACGATTTTTTCAATGAAACAGAAAATTTATTATTTTCGTATCAACATCGGCATCAAATTCACCATGTCAAACACACTTCATCTGAAAACTTATTGAACTATTGTACCAGGAAATATCATCGCCACATGCCTTTCTATATGCGCATTTTAATGAAGGTAGAAATGGTTATACACTTTTACACTTTAAACCGGAGCATATTAGAAACGTTCGGCAAACGATTTTTCTTTGGGTCTAATTCAAAGCGCTCATGAGTAAACTAAAGGTACTTGCAATCGCCTCAAGTGGGGGTCACTGGACGCAGCTAATGCGCCTGATACCAGCCTTTAAGGAGCACCACATTATTTACGTTACCACCAACAATGGCTACCGTAAACAGGTCAACGGGTCGGAATTTTACCCGGTAAGCGATGCCACACGCTGGCAAAAGCTAAAACTTATAAAAATGGGATTTGAGGTTGGAAAAATTGTTCTTAATAAAAAGCCGGATGTCGTCGTGTCAACAGGTGCTGCTCCCGGACTGATGGCAATCATTTGGGCATGGCTTATGGGAAAGCAAAGCGTTTGGATCGACAGCATAGCCAATGTTGATCGCATCTCGATGAGTGGACGGATAGCAAAAAAATTCTGCACCTTTCATCTTACACAATGGGAGCATCTGGCCGACAATAAAAGCACACTATTTAAAGGAACCGTTATTAAATGATATTTCTGGTAGTAGGTACACAGGAACCTTTCGACAGGTTGGTAAGCGCAATGGATGAATGGGCTGCTACCTCGGGTTATACTGATATTTTCGGTCAGATTGCCGATTCATCCTATCTTCCCAAAAATTTTAGCTATGCCCGTTTCATGGATCCGGAAACATTTAACGAGAAATTTAAAACGGCTTCCCTTATAGTTGCTCATGCAGGCATGGGAACTATACTTCAGGCACTTCAACTCGCCAAACCCATAGTTGTTTTGCCCCGTTTGTATAAATACCACGAAACACGCAACGACCATCAGGTTTCAACCGCTAAAAGCCTCGAAAAACTTGGCTTTGTACATGCGGTCTACTCCGGGGAAGAACTCATTGAAACCTTAAACAAACGCGACACGCTGCAAACAGCCCCGCCTATCGGCCCGGCCGCTTCCGAAACGTTGTTGATGTTTATTCAGGACTTTCTGAATTCATGCAAAAAATAATCGTGCACCAACTGATTTGAGTTAAATCAGCTCAAAACTGATAATAGAGGCCACAATTAAGACATATTCAACAAACCAGGCACAATTTAGAAACCAAACAATTGAACATGCGAACAACTTTGTTTAATCTGGTTCTAAATAATTATAAAATGCTGTTACTAAATAAATTTCGAGTATTTTTGAATGGTGTTTTGGCAACGTTTATGTTACTTTTGCTGGTCTTACTTCAACCAGTCACACAATAACCAAACAATAAAGTAAACAAACTGTTAAAAGTATAGTAAAAACAATAATAGTCACAAAGCCCGTATAAAGCAATGATTGCTGATCGCGAAGATTTAAGCAGTAAAACCTTAACAGTTATTGTTACCATAACTACGTTATTGGTATTTATTGCTTCATTTTTCCTTTTGCGGTTATTTAAAAACGGGGAACTCACCTATACTACGGAATACCTTACTTTACTGTTATTGATGATGCCCGTATGGCTTTATGGACTTGAGCTCACCAATCTCACCAGGTTTTACAGAGTAAGAGACATCACTATAATTTTTACGGAAAGTCTAATCTTTATAGCTTCCAGCACCCTGTTGCTTGCTGCTTTGGTAGTTCTTTTGAAGCTGGAAACCATTGATTTGAGCATATTGTTAATCTTTGGTGTGTTGGAAATAGTTGTCCTGAATCTGATGTTGATGACTACTTACTTTTATCAAAAGAACCTGCTTGATAAAGGAATGACAACGCGCAACATTATTTTGGTAGCAGATGAGAATTGTATAGAGTTTACCGAAAAAATAATGCTTCACAATGAGTGGGGATTGCGCCTGGTTACCATCATTTCATCCTCACAACTGGTGCATGAGATTTTTGGCAGCAGAGTGAAGGTAATTGAACAAATACACAGCTTGCCTTATTTGTTGAAAAACAACATCGTTGATGAAGTTTTTTATTGTAAAAATGACATCAATCAGGAAGAACTAAGAAACCTGGTTTTCGCTTGCGAAGAAATTGGAGTGGTGTTTCGACTGCAATCCGCCTTTTTTAAAATGGCCAGCACGCAGACTCAACTCAATTATTTCGACAATGTTCCGTTTTTAACCTTTACAAACACCCCTGCAAATAAAACAGCGCATCAATGGAAAGCTGTGTTTGATATTGTTGGCTCCGCATTCATCCTGTTTATTTGGTCACCGGTTCTGCTGATTATAACATTATTGATAAAGTTCAACTCACCCGGGCCGGTTATATTTAAACAACGTAGAATTGGATTGAGAGGCCGGGAGTTTAACATTTATAAATTCAGAACAATGGTTCAGGATGCAGAAAGATTGCGTCCCTTGCTTGAAGCACAAAACGAGATGGATGGTCCGGTCTTTAAGATTAAAAACGATCCTCGAATTACAGCTATTGGCCGAATACTGCGGAAAACCGGTTTAGACGAAGTACCGCAGTTTTTCAATGTATTGAAAGGCGATATGTCCCTGGTTGGACCCCGGCCACCGCTACCCAGCGAAGTAGCACAATACGAGCGGTGGCAGTTGCGCAGACTATCGATGCGGCCCGGGATAACCTGCATCTGGCAGATTTCACCAAACAGAAATAAAATTACCTTTGACGAATGGATGAAATTGGATTTACAATACATCGACAGCTGGTCCCTTAAGATCGACTTTCTACTCCTTCTGAAGACCTTTCAGGCAGTGATAAGGGGGTCGGGACAATAAAACCATACAGTAAACCGTATAACATAAACAATATATAATTTCGACTGTTCACCCTATGTTCATACAGCGTAAAGAGCTCAATATTAAATACTTGTAATTTAAATGATTATGAAACTCCGCACTCACTTTTCACCACTCATGTTAGTTATTGTCCTCTTGGCGCTGCTGGCATCCTGCGTACCTCAGGAAAAACTCATGTATGTGCAGGATGAAACGACCTCTGAATTAAAAGAAACGTATTTTCACAGCCGGCCCGAGAAGCGGATTCGACCTTTTGACAACCTATACATCAATGTATTAAGTGTAGACGAGGGTACTGCAAGAATTTTCAGCAATCAAAACACCTCTATTACCGGCGGTATCGCCATAGATTTGTTAAGCTACACTGTTTCGGAAAGAGGCACCATTGATTTTCCTTTTATTGGTGAGATAGATGTAAATAATCTTACCATCAAGGAAGCCAAAGCCAAGGTTGAAAAAGAGCTTAGTCAATACCTTAGCAATACGGCCATTACCATGAAGATAGTTAACAGCAACATCACTGTTTTGGGAGAAGTTCGTAATCAGGGTGAATTTCCGTTTTTTAAAGAACAAATCAATATTTTTCAGGCTTTGGGCTATGCCGGTGGTATCACCGATTATGGCGACAAAAGTCAGATAACCCTGGTAAGGGAGTTTGATGACAAAATTAAATTTTACAACCTGAATCTGACTGATAAAAAGATTGTTGAAAGCAACTTTTATTATTTGCAACCCGGAGATGTTGTGATTGTGGAACCTATAAACACCAAATTCAGGAATCTCCGCACTTTCACCTACTCCACCTTCCTTGCCAGTATGACAACTCTTGTAACTATTTTGTACTTTTTTAGAAATTAATAAACAGTGGATAAAACCGAAGAAATTTTTCAGCAAAAAACCAATTACAAAGACCTTATCTTTAAAATGTGGAGATACAAATGGTGGTTTGTACTTACCACTATTGTATTCGTTGGTGGAGCATATCTTTTTAATAAACTTTCCACTGCCAGGTACAGAAACCAAACTACCCTTTTGTTGAAAGAGTCTGAACGAAATAACTTCCTCTCTTCTCAAAATGTGATGCAGGGCTTTGGTCTTTTTTCAAACAACGATAACATCGAAAACGAACTGGGAATACTAACCTCCTACTCCCTCATCAACGAAGTGGTGAATAAACTAAACATGGAAATCGCATTCTTTAAAGAAGAATATAGATTTGGAGGAATTATAAAAAAGGATTTCCTGCTTGAGACCCAGGAAGAATATCTGTATCAGCCCCTGCGTATAAGCATCAACAAATCCATTCCGCAGGCAATCGATGTGAAAATCTATTATACTATCCTGAATGAAAATGAATTTATGCTGGAAGCCATTGGTAAGGAAGT
>JAQVEI010000222.1 GCA_028697695.1 Lentimicrobiaceae bacterium | reverse complement strand
GATCATTATTATACCAACAATAACCAGGTGTTTGCATATCTGTCCACGCTGTATTATTTGTAATATTTGAAATTTCAGTTCCATCATTCAAAGTGGTAACCCTAAGGTTTTCAGCCATCCAGATTTGATCGCCTATTTCAACTGTCATATATTCATTTCCATCGAAATCAGTTACTGTCTCAGGATATGGAATAGAAATATTTAAGTCAATATCCCAAGAATCAAATAAAACCAAGGAATCTTCCGATCTAAGTTCAACCTGAATATTATGAGTGCCTCTATTCAGATTGTGTAAGTAAGATGAAAAAGAAGGGGCTTTTAAATTGGATGAAAACTTTGGAATATTTGTTATTAGTAGTGGGCTACCTGTCAGGTTTTGACCATTAATCAGTACAAACAACTTTGCATTTAAATTAATATTACTGCTATTTGATATTAAGGTATTTATAACTATTTCATTCTTCCCATTAAAACTACCTTCAAGGTCAGTTTCTACAAAACTAATAGCATACCCTTGGGGTTTATATTTACCATTAATGTCAAATTCTCCTACTCTTTTACTTGTAAAATCTACATCGTTTCTTTCCCAAATTGAAATATTTCCAAAATTTACAGTGAGATTAGTACTCTCTTCGTTTCCTCGAGAGGTAATAACTAGAGTCGCATTATTCCACAATACACTCTTAATCGTATTAAAAAACTGTTCATAAGTTATTCGACAACTTAAATATTGATTTGCGGGCCAGTCCTCATTATCTAAAGCTTCGTCTAGAAATACACCACTAGGATCACTTATATAAAAACCATCCGAATAATTGCCTGTTACAACAACATCATGATGAAGTTTGCCTATGCCTAATTGCACTGGCTTGCCGTCATGAAGTTGTTGTAAAATATACCCTGCCAAAGTATATACATTGGCCCACGGATAGCGTATTTCGGTCGATATTTCAATCCCATCTTGTAACAGAACTTTGTCAAATCTTTTCAGATCATAACGATTTACACCCGCATCATCTGCGTCTCCATCATCCATTAAGGATAAAAAAAATGGAGCTTTAAATGGATATCCAGCAAATCTTGATATCATACTAAATGAATTATATACGCACATACCTCCTGTTTGAAGATAATATGGTACAAAATATGGACTACCAGCAATCCCATAGAGATGAGAGTTTTCAAAAAAATAATTCGTATATTTATTCGGGTAATCGATAGCATAAATCGAAAAATGAGTTGTTTTAATGCTTGCTTTTTTAGCCTGGACATCTACTTTCGTTTTCAACTTAACCCAAGTTGAATCCTGGTAAGTCATAATACAGACACCGTAATTATCCTGGGAGCTCATTAAACTAATAAATTTGTCATCAAATGGTAAAGTGATGGTGAGACTGTCTGAGAATGTTAGCCCGTCTGGTTTAAGTTCGTAGGCTGAACATCCATGATATGCAACATTCTCATCTTCACTTATCTTAGTGAAAGAAATTGTCTGATTAGTGCTAAGTGCTCCAGGTGGAATTTCTACGGTTGCACCATCATTTATACTAATGACACCTCCCTCAGTACCAATGCTACCATAATTTATGAAAACTGGCAGAGGCTCTTCTTTTTTACATGAAGAATAGAGGAGAAGAAGAAAGATCGAAACATTAAGGAATTTGGAATTACGGCAAAGCAACATAATCATTTTTTTTGTCATAAAAAATTCAAGAAAACTGAAGTATCTAATAATTAATCCATCTTATATCAATTGTTTTTACCCTTTGCTAAACCAAACTTATGTAATGTCAAAACCCATCAATTGTACTACCGAACAATTGGCAAATATTAACAAACTCTGGACCTTACAGTGAGATTCAATAAAAAACTTTTGTTTCTTTTTAAATTCCTGTTAACAGTTGTAAAGCTCCATTCGGAGAGTGAGTTAAATTTGTGCTCTCTTTTTCTAGGCATAGTATAAAAACCGATTTGGCAATGTTAAAGAACTTGTCGAGATTCGTTTACAAATTATGCATAGCTAAAGTTGATTTTTGTATAAAACACTTCTGATAGACTGTATGTCAATATCATGCATAACTTCTTTCATTGTTATTTAACTTTATTATTTAATTTTCAACCGCACAACGCATTTGTTACAATAAAAATCTGACGAAGACTTCTTAAATAACCATAGACCTATTTAACGAGTTTCTTAGCCACTATTTATATTATGGTGTAAAACTATCCTATTCCGGATTTTGAACAATACTTATTAACAATGAATCTGGATACTTAATTATAATGAACTTGTGATATAGAATAACTAAGTGCCATTAAAAGGAGTCAGCCTGACAATTACTGATGGCCACCCCTCCGGGGTGGTACTGACGTTATTGTCTTTTACCCCGGGTAAAACCGGGGCTATTGGAAGTCCAGCCCTCAGGGCTGGGTTAACCTCATTGCCATTATTGTCACCTGGGTGTAGTGGATTAATAGGAAGATCAGCCCTCATGGTAGGCTGGGGTGTTTTGGGATTCCTGACAGTCAGATTCAGTCCTGATTAATTCAGCTTATTTGTTTCTGTCTATTGCTGTTGATGTAATATTATTATCACTGTCAATTGCAATGTCATATTTGTAACATTGACTCATTTCAACTGTCTTCACATATTCATTGTCGTTAACTGTAATTGTAAATGTAATCTCTCCCGGGGCATAACTACTATAAGGTGAAGCAGTACCCGGATCAACATTATTGATATTTACCGTGAATCCCCCCGATGTCTTAATCTGCACACTGGCTTTATCAGTTCCATTATTAATAATTCTGGCACTAGGATCTTCTCCTTTACACTTTTTACAACTGTCCATGACAACAATCATGCAGACAGATAAAATAAGCACCAATCCTAATTTTAATGTCTTCATCTTTACAAATTTTAATTCCTGTTCTTTCAACTTATTGACTTTTTCCATTTTTTAAATGACTTCTCGTATTTAACTAACGAAAAAATCAGAATATTAGTCTAAATTTCCAAGTTATTTCTATTGGAAAGTGTCCTTTCTATCTTGTCCTGAAACAGGCTGTTGCTTTTTTGTATGTGTCAATTCGTTTAATATCATAGCATTGTCTTTGTTCTTTTCTTTTTCTGAATTTCACCGGTCATTTTAAAAGCCCGATATTTTAGATGAAATGCGTTTCCCAAGGAGGCTAAAATTTTATAGCTTCCATGTGGTCTCGGGTTATTGTAAATCCGGACAGTTTTCCTGAGTTCGTGCCAAGCACAATTCAGGCTGAGTAAAAGTAATCATCCGGGGAAGAGCATTCGCCGCTTGCCCCGAGGTAATTCCTGTTTAGAATTTTAATAAGGAAAGTCGCCGATTACTTAAGGAAATCCTTTCTTACGGGACTGAAACAGTCAATGAGCCTTACTTTAGGGCTTATTGTCTGAATGCAATGCGGTAGTCCCGGAGGCACAGTAAAGATATCACCGGTTGTGATGCGGTGTTTTTCCTCTCCCAGAAACAAATAAAGATCTCCTTCGGCAACATAGGTAATCTGCTCGTGCGGATGACTGTGAGGCTTGTCGGGTTCAACGGCAGGTCCGTTTGTAAAATCACAAACAACTATCATAAGATTTTCAAGATGAGCAATCCGTCTTTCAAATACCGGGGATATCCTTTCTGGTAAGGTTTGATTCTCTTTTATTACTGCCATTTCTGAAGATTCATAAAGGTTGTACAAAGCTAATGACATAAAGATAACCATTTCTTTTATGTCAGGATGAACCGGGCCTCACACTTAACGGCACGGCGTTATGATCCCATAATCTTTCCCTGTTATTTCAAGTATTATGCCGTGGCCGGGTTCTAAACCCGCCACGACAAAATACTTTACGGTATAAACAGCCAGTCAAAAAAGCAGCTTATCCAATACCTAAAATTATTTTTGTTTAGAAAACTTTTCCTTGATGCGCGCATATTTTCTTAGTGCTATCAAAGCATTAACGCCTTGTTCGGCCGTGGGATATGCCGGGACTCCTGCATCACGGAATTTGCGGATTGCGTCGTAACATTCGTTGCCACCCTGACATTCCATCACAAAGGGTTTGCCCAAATGCTTATGAGTATTGTAAACCTCCAGAATCTCATCTGTTATTTCCTCAATGCTTGTCATGGCAGTGGGACAGATTGAAACGTACAGAGCATCTACATTTGCATCACGGATGGCCTGAGTTATGGCGCCTTTGTACTGTGTTGCGTTGGCAGTACCGGAAATATCAACAGGATTAAGCGGAGATCCAAACATTGGCATATAGGCCCTGATCTTAAAGCCAAGCATAGGCGATATTTCGTTCAGTTCCTTCATCGGCATCCCCATTCTTTCAAAATGGTCGCAGGATAGCAGGCCTGAGCCGCCTCCGTTTGTGATCATAACAATATTGTCTCCCTTTAAAGGCGGTTGGGTGCCAAGTGCCAGGGCAATATCCAGAAATTCCTGCCAGGTAGTAGCCCGTATTGCCCCTGCTTTTTCAAATATCTTGTCATAATAGGCATCATCAGTACCTTCATTTTCGGATGCCGTATGGGCGAATGCTGCTTTAATGCCAATTTTTGATCCTCCAACCTTTATTACAACCACGGGTTTGTGCGGCACCGTGTCACGGCAAGCTTCAATAAATGCCTCTGGGCTGTCCAGTCCTTCAATATAAGTAGCCAGACATTTCGTGTATTTATCCTCTTTCCCGTACAGAATAAATTCCGAGAAGTCGACATCCGCCTTATTGCCAAGTCCTACAAAGAAGCTCATTCCCAGATGCATTGCTTCAGATGATCCGATTGCTGCAACCAGGTTTGCACCTGACTGGGAAATCATACCTATCGGACCGGGTACCGGCAGATAAGGAACAAAACCGCAATCAAAGTCCAGATAAGGACTTCCCATTCCAACCAGATTGGGTCCCACGAGCGGCAGTTTGTTTTTCCTGCAAAACTCCGTCAACTGGTCCTGAAGATCCCCTCTTCCTATTTCCTTGAATGCACTGG
>JAQVEI010000221.1 GCA_028697695.1 Lentimicrobiaceae bacterium | reverse complement strand
CTCACGGCTATGGCACAGGGAGGCGCGCCTCCGCCGCCACCATCGGGCGGCCACGGCAGCACGGGCAACCAACCCGCGGGGCCGGGCGGTGGCGCACCCATAGGCACAGCCGTGACCCTGATGCTTGGCCTGTTTGGAGCCTATGGCGCCAAAAAAGCCTGGGACAACCGCAAACGCCTGGATGAATAAATATTTAGCCTTCACACAAGCATAGGCCGTTGCACCGTTCCGCCTGTTCATTTGAATCACGTTAGGTTACGCGTCCATATAGCAGTAAGGCGGCATTTATAATGCCGCCTTACTGTCTGTTTGTTGATGTTTGTTTACATCTTCTTGTCAACGTATTCGGTAAGTTTGGCAAGCATATTCACATAACTGCCATATTCATTATCGTACCATCCGAATATTTTGGCATGGCACACAGGTATCATAATATCCTGCTGGGTTTCTATGCCAAAGCTTTTCAACAGTTCGGGTTTTATCCCCATAAAACCGGTACGGGTGTGCGTTTCTATGCCTTCAATTACCACTGCCGACGGTCTGCCGATAATATCGGCGGAAACGTTTTGTTGCATACTGAATTCGAGCATGCCGGCCAATGGCCCCTCGGCAGCCTGCTTATAGATGTCGTTAAGTAAATCGGCTGTAACCACTGGTTCACCTATATCGTTCACGGGTGAATGAAAGGTAAGATTGAGAATAATGAGGCTGGCGGTGTTGGTTGGAATTCGTACGGAATCAGCCATAAAACCAATCTTTTGAACCTCCGGTATTATTTTTTCGAGGGCTTTGGCGGCACCTGTAGAGGTAATGATGATGTTGTTGAATACCGAACGGCTTTTACGCAGGTCGCCGGTACCTGTCTTGGGTACGGCATCCAGTATACTCTGAGTGCTGGTGCTGGCATGTATGGTTGACATGGAAGCTGTGAGAATATTGGCAGTTTCGGGTGCTTCCAGCAGCGGTTTCATCATATGTGATAAGCCGGTAGTGGTGCAGCTTGCCGCCGAAAGTATGTGATGAGTGCGGGGATCAAACTCCAGGTGATTGATACCATACACCATCATGCTTGCATCTTTGGGCATCTTTTGGGTTGAATCTTTGATTTTAAAGGGTGCACTGGCGATTACTTTTTCTGCTCCGGCTTCCAGGTGTCCGCGCAGACTGCCTTTGGCATTGTCGGCCCCAACGGTGGGGTCGAGAAACTGGCCTGTACAGTCAACCACGAGCTGAACGTTATTGCCGCTCCAGTCAATGTCCCGTGGATTGCGGGCAGTTTGCAAAAACTGAACGGGTACCCCGTTCATCTCAACCAGCTTTTTGTCGCTGTCGATAATCCGGATAATCTCTTTTTGTGAACCCGAATGTCCATACAGGAATGTTTTAAGTGAACCATATGTTGAATCGTTGGTAATGTTGTGAATCAGGGCATCGAAGTCTTTGCCAACAACACGGCCCACGTTGACTACTATGCCACCAAAGTGCTTGTTCATCAGATGATTCCAAAGGGTAAGCTTGCCAATACGACCCGCGCCATTAATGCCAAGCAAATTTTTTCCGTTCACTTTTTCCATGTTTTTAAAAGATTAAATTAAGATAGACATTGAATAAAATTTTATATCCCGTACTTATCCGTAAAGCATATGTAACGGTTTAATTACCAGTACAAAAATCGTAAATAAAACCCGTAAAACAAAGCAAGCTAGCAGCAAAGTTTCGCGATTTACACCATTTCAGCCAGTTTTACCGGATAATTGCCCAGGTATATGTTGCCCAGGTTGCCATCTATGGCGATTTTATCGCCCGGATGCAGCACTTTTCCATTGAATGTGCATGTTTTTTCTTTTTCATTTACTATCATATCGGAGCAGTTTACCACACAGGTTTTATCAAGCCGTGAAGCAGTTACTGCCGCGTGCGAAGTTGCGCCTCCCCGGGCAGTCACCAGCCCGTCGCATTCAAATATCATTCCTATGTCGTCGGGTACTGTATCCGGTCGTACCAGTATCTTATTGTCACTCAAATGCTTGAATTTTTCCAGATCATCCATATCGAAGGCAATTATGCCGTTAAGCACACCCTGCCCCAGTCCTATACCTCTGCCCAGCAGTTTAAGGTCGGCCGGTTTGCAGTCGAAGACAAAGCTAAGGTCGGGTTTGCGGATATCCTGATCGCGTGTTTGAAGGATATACAGGTCCTGCGGATCTTCACTCTCGAAGGTAAATTCAATTTCCTGATGGCTGAATCCATGCTTTTCGGTAAGGTCTTCAGCAATCTGCAGCAAGCGTTGGTAAATTTCGGGCAGGCGCGACTGCAGCGATTCATTTTTCTCTGCCGCACTCGATTTGCGTTGTCTTTCCGAAACCGGCAAAGGATTTACCAGCCCGGCGACTATATCTTCACCCTGACTACAAAATGTAAAGTCACCATACAGACTGATGCCCGGTTGCTCCAGATCGGGGGCATGGGTAAACATAACGCCGGTTCCCGAGTGATAATGCAGGTTGCCCAACACCATTTTCTGTACAATAACGGCCGTACCCCATTCATCAGCAATCTGAAGATGCTCGCGGTAAACTATGGCCCTGTCGCTGTCCCATGAACCCAACACGTTGAATATAACCTGCTTAAGTTGCTGGAAGGGTTCGTCTTTAAAGTGAATGTTGTTTTTATGTAGAATTTCCTTGTAATAAAAGGCCATTTCACGCATTTGTGCACTGGTAAATTCCACCTTTTGAGTTACATTATACTTTTGTTTGAAGTCGATCATCACCTGATCGAAAACGTCACGGCTGATGCCGTATGCCATTCCCCAGCTTTGAAGGAAACGCCGGTAGCAATCCCAGGAGGTCCAGGCGAAATTGGGCTGTTTGCTGAGTGTTTCAACAATGTCGTCGTTTAAACCTACATTCAGATAGGTGTTCATGGCCCCCGGCATTGATATGGCAGTACCTGAACGTACGCTCAGCAACAGGGGGTTATTGGGATTGCCAAACTGCTGACCGGTAATCCTTTCCAGGTTGGCAACCTGCTTGCGTACCATCTGGTCCAGCTCTTTTTCTATATGCGGATTGCTTAAAATTGCCTCCCTTCGCCTGAAAATTTCGGTGGTAAGCACAAACCCCGGGGGTATTGGAAAACCCAGCAAGGATAATTTCTTGAGGAAGTAAGCTTTGGAACCCAGAAATATCTTGTTGTCCATCTCCGGGCTTTCGCGGTTAAGCGGCGAAATAACCAAATCCGTATTGTACGACATGATGCTGCGTATGGTTTCTTCGGGATAGTTGTCCACCATTTGGCGGAAGGAGTTCAGGATACGCACCAGAAAGGCATCCAGCATCTGCACCAAAAAGGCAGAGGAGAGCATCTCGCGATAAAACTCTTCCGATTTTTTTACAATAAATTGCTTAACCTGAGGGCTATCCGCTTTTCCCTGTTCAGGAAACAACTGAGGGATAATAATACGCAACTGCGAGTCGTACACCCTGAGAAAGTATTTGCTGATGATTTCGCGCACACTCGAGAGCATAAACTGAAGTATGTTGATATACTGCCCCACCGAAAAACTGGCTGAATTCAAACTAAAGCGAAACATCTTCAGGTTGGAGTTAAAGCCCTGATCGCTTATGCCATCCAGCTCAAGTCCCTGTCTGAACAGCTCTATCACTACATGTATCCGCCTAAGGGTTTTGGCAGTTATATAATCCAGATTGATGCTGTTGATCAGCGATTCCATGAGCTGGGAAGCAAGTTTTTCGAGCCTGAAGGTGATGCCCATAGCTTCAAATTTAGGCTCGCGGTATTTGCCATACATACTGGGTATTCCAATGGCGATGTGCCGTTTATGGTAAATGTCTTCCCATCCTTCTGTTTTATTTTCGTCGGTAATGATGGTATTAAGCTGCCTCATAAACAGGTACACCTGTCTCAATGCCCGGTCGGGTGCCGAGTGATCGAGCAGGTGAGTAAGATTTTCGATTTCAGTCAGCTTAAAAAAGCCCGACTTTTGCATGAGTGTACTCAGGTTTACCGTATTGAAAGAGTATTTTTCACGCAGTAACTCCAGCAATCTGAAAAGCGAATACAAGCGGTGCTTATCAATGGTATTGTCGCCGGGCATTTCGTTGAGACGTTTGCGTATGCGATGTGATGGCATGTTGCTCAGATGTTCGGGTCCGCAGTTAAAGACCAGGCACAACTGCTGCATCATTTCGTTGGCACCGGTAAACCACCTGCCTTTTTCTTCAAGAAAAAACTGTACATCCACAGGCACCAGCGCAGTAAGATGCTCCACATTCCCATCGTACCAATAATGGACTATGTTTCGGGCCAGTTCAATATGTGTATTGTTACTTTCGGTGTGTATTTGCTTTCGCAGGAAGTGAATCAGCCGGTCGTTGCGGTGCGACACTTCATCCATGGAGGTGGTTATCTCGCGCAGCTCACCTTCGGCCCCTATTTCATTGAAATATACGGGAAAAAGCCTGGCCAGTTGCTTTATGTGTTTGAAAATCGGCTTAATGTCGGCATTCAGTAAACCGGATATATCGCGCTGAAACAAATCGGTATCGGAGATAAACACTCCGCCCAAACGCAGGTGAATTATAAGGGCTGAGAGCAGATCGCGAAAGGTGAGGGGTGAATACTCTATAAGTTCCAGCCACACCCTGATGTTTTTGATATGATTTTCATTGACGGTGAGCTGCCAGTCATCGTTCACAAAAACTTTGCCCGGTGAAATAAATCCAAAGCGCAACAGAAGCTTCTCAAAATGAGAGATATGCAAGTCATTTTCAGTACGGAAAATCTCCTTGCCCAGGGTAAGAATACAATCCAGTACCGTACCCGGGTTGCTTTGCTTCAGGTCTTCAAAAAGTCTGAAAATATTGTCGAGGAACCCAAATACCTTATCGCTTGACAATTCACTTTTTATGTTTCGGAGCAGGTTGTTAAAGTCACGCAACAATACCTCTTTCTGGTTTAGCATTCCATCCAGATGCAGCAGATAAATCAGGTAGAAGAACTTCTCATG
>JAQVEI010000220.1 GCA_028697695.1 Lentimicrobiaceae bacterium | reverse complement strand
CAGGTTGCGCAAAATGCCGTCTCCTTTCCCATGCAAAATCCGTACCTCTTTTACATTGAGCAGCAATGCTTGGTCAATATAGCGGGCAATAAAGACGGAAGCTTCCTCTGCTTTTTTGCCACGAATGTCTATCGACATTTTAAAGCCGGCCATTTTGTCACTTAACTGATGGATGACGCCCGAATATGATTTCCCAAAGTGCTGATTGGCCTGCCACATTCTCACTTCCCCGGACGTAGCGGGTATCAGGCTTGCAGTTTTGGTGCGCATCGTAACATTGCCGAAGATAACGGTAGCTTGTTTGCCTTTTATTTCTGTGACTTTGCCAATGCTTTCCTGCCCTTTCATTTTAACAAAATGACCGGCTTTGAGAGGTCCTGCCGGTACCTCGTCCTTAGGCTGGTTTTCAGGCGGTTCGGTTGATAGTACCGACTCTACAGGCAGTTCTTCTGCTTCCTGCTCATCAAGTATAGCTTCCTGCTGTTGCTTGAATGCTTCACGCAATTTACGTGTAGCTTCTTTTTCTGCCTGATTTTCTTTGATATCCCGTATAGTCTTCTCAATGAGACGGTTGGCGTTATTCAATAATTTGGCCGCTTTGTTTTTTGCCTCCTTTATTTGCGCCTGCTTGCTGCTTTCCAGGTCTTTGAGCTGCTTTTCGTAGCGTTGCACCAGTGTGGCCAGGGTCTCGTCTGCTACCTTAAGCTGGGCTTTGGTTTGTTGTATAGCTTTCCTGTCCACTTCCAACTGATTGAGTTGCTGCTCGAAATCAAGTTGACTGCTGCCGATTCTCTTTTTGGCTTCTTCAAGTATCTCATCCGGAAATCCTATTTTGCGGGCAATTTCAAAAGCAAACGAACTGCCCGGCTTCCCGGGGCTTAGCTTAAATAACGGTTGCATTTGCCGGGTATCGTAAAGCATGGCTGCATTAAATATGCCCGGGTATTTATCCGGCATCAGTTTTAAGTTGGTGTAGTGCGTGGTAACAATACCATAGCATCCCAGCGCATTGAGTCTGGCCAGACTGGCCTCAGCCATAGCTCCACCGAGTTGTGGTTCGGTGCCGGCACCAAATTCATCAATGAGAATCAGCGTTTGGTCATTGGCTTTTTCTAAAAAATGTTTGATATGAATCAGGTGTGAGCTGTAGGTGCTGAGGTCATTTTCCAACGATTGCTCATCGCCGATCTCTAAGAGGATGTGTTGAAATATTCCGGCTCCGGAAACTTCGTTCACCGGAATAAGCAAGCCGCACTGGAGCATATATTGAAGCAAGGCGGCCGTTTTAAGGGTAACGGATTTGCCCCCGGCATTGGGCCCGCTGATGATCATAATGCGCTGATCCGCGGTTAGGGCAATGTCCTGATATACTATCTTTCGTCCCTGCTGTTCAAGGGAACGTTTCAGCAACGGATGTGCGGCCTGCACCCAGTTTAATACGGGTTCTGCGGAAATTATTGGCTTCACTGCTGCCATCTCTTTGGCCAGCCTTGCCTTGGCCCGGATAAAATCTATCGTTCCCAGAAAAACATAGAATGCTTCCAGTTCGGGCAACTGTGGGCGAATAAGCGTGGCAAACTCCTGTAAAATCCTGATGATTTCCTGGCGTTCTTCTACAAAAAGATTCTGCAGCTCGTTGTTGATTTCAAATACTTCTGCAGGTTCTATAAACACCGTTTGCCCGGTGGCGGAAGTATCGTGAACATAACCATTCAACTTTCGTTTGTTTCCGGCAGGCATGGGTATAACCAGTCGTCCGTTGCGTATGGTAAGTTCAGCATCATCGTTCACCAGGTGATTTTTTTTGGCCAACGCAAATATCTGATTGATTTTCCGGTCAACACCCGATGTTCTGGACTTTATTTCTTTACGAATTTTTTGCAATCCTTCGCTGGCATTATCCCGCAGTTCTCCTTTTTCGTCCAGCAGTTGCTCTATCCGGTGAATGACACTCCAGGGTGGTTGGTGCGATGGAATGATGGCGGTAAGATAAGGATAGTTTTCCGGGCTAAGATTACGGATTAACTCTACGATGCGGATGATGGTAATAAGGGAGAGCTTCAGGTTAAGCAGCTCCTCCATATCCGGATAAGTGCCTTCAGTGCGCAGTTGGATGAGCGTTGGGCCCATATCAAAATAATCCTGAGATGGGAAGGCGTTACCCGATGTTAGCAGTCCAAGCATTTCATCTGCTTCACCCAGCCATCGCTTAATGGTTTGTTCGTTTGCCGAGAAGGCTATCTGGTCCACCATAATATGTGCGGCATGGCTTAAGCAGTAATGCTTCAGCATGCCCCTTATCTGGTCGAATCCGGTTTTTTGTTCGAATGTTGAAGGATATACCAAGCGCTTTAATTTTCTGCAAAATTACGAATTTTCAACCATTGGGTTGTGAACGTTGTTTTGAAGAGAAGCGACGCCTTAATACAGCAAATAATCCGGTTATGGCAGCAACGCTAAGCAGAAGGTACAGTATGTTCATCAAAGGAGACTTTACGGCAGTTAATGGCGAATAATCGCCAATGGACACGTATGCAGCCCAATAATAGGGATGGGCATGCAGCATATCGCCTTCGCTCAATAAATCGAGTTTTGCCTGTCTGAGTGCCTGATCTTTGGGCATGCCGGCAATAAGGTATTGGTAAAATCTTTTAACGATGGAAGCGCTGGTCTGATCCTCCACTGACCACAGCGTCATTACAATGGAGGGTACTCCGGCGTAAATAAAGCCGCGGGCCAGATTCATGATGCCTTCACCTTCTATCAGGCGGCCTGAGCCGGTGTTGCAGGCACTAAGCACGGCAAGCTGTGCGTTCAGATTCATGCCGAAAAGCTCATATGTATTGAGCATCCCATCCTCTATGCTGTCGTGATTCTGGTAAAATACCAGTTTTGAAAGCATGGGTTCTTCATTGTTGATAAGTGTATGCATAGCAAAATGAAGTATATTGTATCGGGAGGCCTCTTTTTTGAAAGCACGTTCTGAGGCCTTTTCACCCATCAGTGTCTTTCCCGGTATAGCTTTACGAATGCCTTTTATCTCCTCCTGTACACCGGGTATGGGAAGTAGAAATACTGCATTCCCTGATCCATCGGTGAATGCATTCTTGTTAACATCTGTAAGATTGTTGTAATCGGGTGCTATGGCAAGTAACTGCCGGGATGCCTTCCTGGAGCGTTTGCCCATCATCGGGTATTGAAGGGCTGCTGAGGTCGAATAGTTGATCACATAATCCCTGATCAAAAAAGGAAGCTTCCTGAAGTCCATGGTAAGGGTATCGGGTGGAGCATTCAGCAGCATATCGAATGAGATGTACCCAATCTCATTGTCGGGAATGATAATCAGGTTACGGGCGCGGCTGACTTTTTCGACCGGTAGCAACAAATCTTTGTATAACTGGTGGGCGGCAGCCGTATAGCTCAGGTAATCGTCTTTCCGGATACTCATCAGCTCCTGGCTGGAAGTAGAGGCTGTGAGCGTCCGGATATTGTCAAAAAATGCAGGCCCGATTTTATGGGTAACCAGCTCAAACTGTTCATGGCTGATGATGAAAATATACAACAAGGTGTCGGTTAACGTATATTCTATCAGTAAACGGCCGGGTTCGAGTTGTTTTTGAATTTGTTCGCTACGTATTGATGGCTCGCTGTACTTCAGGTTATAGTATTCAGGATAGTCACGACCCAGCACATGTATCAGGCTGTCGTAACGCGCTTCCAGTTCAAAAGTGCGGCTGTCCCAGAAACGTAGTTTGTTCTGATCGGGTTGTTCTTTTTGATTCTCTTCGTAAATAAGCCTGTTGTATGAACCCAGGCTAAGCTTCAGCGATTTTTCCAGTTTGCGGATGTTTCCGGGAATGTTACCTATTTCTATGGCCTGCACATCCTTAACCGAAGCCAGCAGCACGGTCGATTTACCGCGGTCGGCATAATTGAAAGCTTCCTCAAGGTAATGTTTATCACTGGTAAGTTCATACAAACGGCTGGCTACCTTGATGGTACTAAGATACGTGTTGCGCTCCTCGGAAACAATGATGAGCTTGCTTTCATCGTTTTGATAACTCCTGCGAAGCCGCTCCATGACACTCGTGGCCAGTTTTGAAGTTTCCAGGCTAAGCCTGAGTAGTGCAATATCGGGTGCTGCACTTTGGTGGGCCAGCAAATACAAAGCATCGGCTTTCCCATTTAAGGCATTCATCAGGTAACGATCCGGAACCACAGTGTCCAGTATTGGGTTTTTATAATAGTTTAAAGTATCGAAGGAGTCTATATAGGAAGTGAGTTCAAGCTGATAATATTTTAAAGCGTTAACCGGATTTTTATTTGCAAACAGTTCATAATTGCCAAGGTAGTGGTAATTATTTCCTACTTCCCTGCTTTTCAGTCCATAATGCTTTTTGCTTAACTCCAATGCCTTTATAATCAGCGCTCTGCTTTGAGACAATTTGTTTTCCTTCATTAAAAAGTATCCATAGCGGGTGTACAGCAGTCCCGTTTCAGGATGCCCGGGCCCAAGCAGTTTAATGGCTGTTTGCATGGCCTTTTCGTAGTATTGGTTCGCGGTATCCGGTTTATTCAGTCGTGCATACAAACCGGCCATATTGCTGTACGTCTTCACCAATGAAGGGCTGTTTTCATTCTGGGGTATGCTTTTTTTATAATAAGTCAGTGCTTCTTTTATATCCTCCTTCTTTTCGTAAACATAACCAATGTTCATGTATAACTGAAGGATATTGGGATGTTGGGGTGGAAAATGACTCCCCGCAATAGCCAGGGCCTTTTTAAAATATATCAGGGCTTTTTCATAATCTGCCAGATGAATAAAAAGCTGTCCTTTGTTTTGATACAGGCTTCCTATCTCAGGATGTTCAGTTCCGACGGTTTTTGTAAGAATAGTCTCCGCACGGTCATAAAAAGCGAGTGACTCTTTGTCTTTATATATAAGCAGCATAAATCTGCCGGTATTCAGGTAACGGTTGGCCAAGTCCGGATCGTCGGGGTGGCTGATGTTTTCCAAAATTTGCATGGATTTA
>JAQVEI010000003.1 GCA_028697695.1 Lentimicrobiaceae bacterium | reverse complement strand
CATAAAGGCAAAATGGTTTGTTATTGGGTATGGGGCTATGGAACTTTATTTCGGTATCCAGAATTCAGCCGGAGACAATGTGGCGCATTTTGCGCATCTGGGTGGAATGATTTTTGGTTTTTTCCTCATAAAATACTGGAACCGGAAAATAAAGCGTTACAATTACTGGGAATAATCTTATGTTTCAAACAGTATCACCTCTGGAGAGGATAAAAATATTTTTTAGCCGCAATGACGCACTCCCCCGGCTTATACTGGTGAATGTGGGTGTGTGGTTATTGTTTGCTCTTGTTCAAAGCATTGCATTTTTATTTGAAACACCCGGGCAGCTAACTGATACTGCCGGTGGTATGCGAGGGTGGATAATGCAAAACTTTGCTTTGCCCGCATCCTTCGCAGGTTTACTTGCCAAACCATGGACCCTGATAACGTACATGTTTCTGCATCTGAACTTTTTGCATATACTTTTCAATATGCTGTGGCTGTGGTGGTTTGGGTCAATATTTGTTCAATATTTATCCCAAAAACAATTACTTGGAACCTACCTGCTAGGTGGTATTGCGGGTGGACTGCTTTTTATGCTCGCGTTTAATATTTTTCCCGCCTTCGCCCATATTCGTGGAACAGCTCTTGCTTTGGGTGCATCAGCTTCGGTGCTTGCCATCGTAGTTGCCATCTCATTTTATGTGCCCAATTATACCATACATCTGTTTCTGCTGGGGTCGGTAAAAATAAAATATATTGCTATTTTTTCCATAGTCATGGACGTGTTTATGATCAACTCGCCAAACGCGGGAGGCCACCTGGCTCATCTGGGAGGCGCTTTGTGGGGATACCTTTGGGTAAGTATGCTGCCCAAATATGATATAACGAAAATATTTAATGGGTTGAACTTTCGTTTGCCTAAACTGAATGCACGTAAATCTCTCCGAAAATTTAAAGTATACCGGCAACCGGGTCGGCCTTTTACTGATGAAGAATATAATATTGCGAAAGCTGAAAAACAAAAGAAAATTGATCATATTCTCGACAAGATCTCACGCTCAGGATATGATAGCTTAACCGCTGAAGAGAAGGAGTTGTTGTTTTCAAACAGTAAAAAATAAAAGCCTCACCGGTCTGAATATGTCTGCACAGTCACGTAAACCCAAAAGGTTCAGATTCATATCCCGTTTGTTTTTGCTACTGCATGGGTTTATCTTAATGCTTCTGCTCTTTGGCTATTTGGCTGCCTATATTTCCCCGGACACTTGCTGGCCTTTTGCTTTTGCCGGCCTTATTTTTCCCTGGCTGGCCATGCTCAATATTTTTATGTTGCCGATTTTGTTACTCGTACAGCCCAAACTTATGCTGTTGCCATTAATCACCACCTTGCTATTGTGGGGGCGTCTGGGTAATTTTGTTCAGTTCAACTCATCCTCTGCCCGTGCGATAAAGACTGAATCAAACCTTAATGTTTTGTCATACAATGTCAGGTTGTTTGATTTGTACAACTGGAAACAGGGTCATGTATCTCCGTTGACAGATAGCATTTTTCAGTACATTCGTGCCGCTCAGCCCGATTTATTGTGTATTCAGGAGTTCCACGCCGGAAAGAAGGGCGTTGTAATGATTGCAGATTCAATACGGGAATACAGCGGGCTTAAGTACCAATACATTGCCTACACCAGTCATAAAGGCAAGCAAAGGCCTTACGGTATAGCAACATTCAGCCGCTGGCCGATAGTAAATGCAGGGAACATACAATTTAAAGGAAATGTATTTAATACCTGCATTTTTACGGATATTGTAAAAAATGGCGATACGCTCCGCTTGTTCAATCTTCACCTTGAATCCATACAGCTAAGCGAAGAAGATTATTTGTTTGTATCTGAGCTTAAAAGCCGGCAGGATGATTCTGAAATATTTTCAGAGCGTTCCAAAATGATAATACGTAAATTGCAAGCTGCTTTTATCCGCCGGGCGTCCCAGGCGCGGGCAGTGAAGGAGAAAATTGCCGGCTCCCCCTACCCTGTTATCGTTTGCGGCGATTTCAACGATACACCTGCATCTTATGCCTATCATCAAATTTCGGGCAACCTTACCGATGCTTATAGAAAAGCCGGTAACGGTCTAAGCCAGACCTATGCAGGGAAGCTGCTTCCTTATTTTCGCATTGATTATTTATTGTATCAGGATAAATACTTTACCGCCCTGAGTTTTAATCGTTTAAAAAAAGCCTGGTCAGATCATTATCCCATTGAAACAACGTTGGTTTATGAATCTTTAAAAAAGCCATGAAACAAATTGTGAAATGGCAATACTTAACCTGCTTGACCTCAATATCTGTATTTGTCGTTTACCTGATGTCGCTTTCCGCCGGTCATGTTAACCCGTCCAGGTGTTACCTGTTTGCGTTTGCAGGCCTGGGTTTCCCTGTTATGTTTGCGTTACAGTTTATCAATACCTTGCTGAATCTGAAAAGAAGAAAATGGTTTTGGGTATTATTCTTCTTTTTATTGCTGGGTATTCCTACCATGCTCCGCCACTATGCTCTGCCTTTAAAATCCGGTAAGAAACATGGTAAATACAGTATGATAAGTTACAATGTAAGGGGACTAAATATACCGGGAAATGTCGATCAATCGGAAGACAGTGACCTTATTTTGAGTGCTTTGCCGGCCAATTTGCCCGATCTTCTTTTTTTTCAGGAATTTGAATTCAAAAAAATCAGATCAAATTCTTCCACACTTCATCAGTATCTTTATCGTTTTCCACGACCCCATTCGAACAGCCAGATCATCTTTTCGACTTTCCCTTTACACTCGGGCGGAAAACTCAGCTTTAACGGGGAAGTCTTTGCCGTATATGCCGATGTTGACTTTCCGGGACAAACCATTAAAGTAATCAATGTACATCTGCGCTCCCTAATGCTGACCACCGAGCGTGAATTACTTCAGCCCTCCATTGGTAAAACCGTGCATCGTTCAAACATTCGGAAAATAATACGTACTTTTCGCAAGTTAAGAAATGCTTTTAAACAACGATCCCATGAAGTTGAAGCACTAAGGGCGCTTATTGATGAAAGTCCATATCCTGTTTTGCTTGCCGGCGACTTTAACGACACACCGGCTTCCTATGCATTTCATCAAATAAACAGTATACTCAATGATGCCACCTTTCTCAGGGGTTGGGGCTGGCGCAAAACTTATCTGGAGAGTACCTTTCCTTTAAAAATTGATCATATTTTTGTGTCATCCCACATTCACACCCGGCATTATGATCAAATATTTTCAGCATATTCCGATCATAACCCGGTTGGCATAAGCTTTGATCTATCTGATTGATTGTTTTCGCTGATTCAACTTCACAATAACTGTTTATCTTTGTATAGTTATGGATTTCAAACTTACTTCTGAATTTCAACCCACGGGTGATCAACCTGAGGCCATTCAGCAATTGGAAGAAGGGCTTAAACGTGGAGACCCCACGCAGGTATTGCTTGGGGTTACAGGTTCAGGCAAAACCTTCACCATTGCCAATGTAATTGCGCGGGTAAATCGTCCCACACTGATACTTAGCCACAATAAAACTCTTGCTGCTCAATTGTATGGCGAATTCAAGCAATTTTTCCCCGAAAATGCCGTAGAATATTTTGTATCGTATTATGATTATTATCAGCCCGAAGCATTTATCCCAACCACAAATACCTACATAGAAAAGGATTTGTCAATAAATGAAGAAATTGAAAAATTAAGACTTAGTACGACCTCTTCTTTGCTTAGCGGGCGACGCGATATCATCGTGGTCTCGTCGGTTTCCTGCATTTATGGAATTGGAAATCCTGCGGATTTTGCCAGTAATATTATTTCACTCAGGGTGGGTGACAGAGTTTCGCGGAATAAGCTGTTGTGGTCGTTTGTAGAGGGACTTTATAGCCGGACCGATGTTGACTTTACCCGCGGCAATTTTCGCGTAAAAGGTGATACCATCGACATTTTCCCCGCATACAGTGACTTTGCCGTTAGGCTTATATTTTGGGACGAAGAACTGGAAAGTATTGAAACCATTCATCCTATAGGTGGACACGTGATTGAAAAGCTGGAAAGCATCAACATTTATCCAGCAAACATTTTTGTTACCTCAAAAGATAAAATGAAGTCGGCCCTGGATGAGATACAGGATGATATGGTTCAGCAAACCGAATATTTTAAGCAATTGGGGCGGCATCTGGAAGCCAAAAGACTTGAAGACAGAGTGTCTTATGACATTGAAATGATGCGTGAACTGGGCTATTGCTCCGGTATTGAAAATTATTCACGTTATTTTGATGGCAGAGAAATAGGGTCGCGGCCTTTCTGTCTGCTGGATTATTTTCCGGATGATTATTTAACCGTCATAGATGAAAGCCATGTTACTGTGTCACAGATCAGAGCCATGTATGGTGGTGACAGGTCGCGTAAGCAAACATTGGTGGAATATGGATTCCGGCTCCCGTCAGCCATGGATAACCGACCACTAAAGTTTGATGAGTTTGAAGGCCTGACGGGCCAAACCATTTATGTAAGCGCGACACCCGCTGATTTTGAGCTTCAAAAGTCCGAAGGCATAGTGGTAGAACAGCTTATCCGCCCTACCGGGCTGATTGATCCGCCAATTGAAGTTCGTCCGGCCGGCAATCAGGTGGATGATTTGCTTGACGAGATAAGTAAGACGGTTAAAAATGGCGGCCGCACCCTGGTAACCACCCTTACCAAACGAATGGCCGAAGAACTTACCAAATATCTAACCCGCCTGGATATCAGCTCCCGATACATACACTCCGATGTGGATACACTCGAAAGGGTGGAGATTTTAAGAGACTTAAGGATGGCAATGTTTGATGTACTTGTAGGTGTGAATCTGCTTCGCGAGGGACTGGACTTGCCCGAAGTATCGTTGGTAGCTATTCTGGATGCTGACAAGGAAGGCTTTTTGCGCTCGGAACGATCACTGACACAAACAGCAGGCCGGGCCGCACGCAACATCAACAGTAAAGTGGTTATGTACGCAGATAAAATTACTGATTCAATGCAGCGCACCATAGACGAAACCAACCGAAGACGAGAAAAACAAGTGCACTACAATGAAAAGCACAATATAACGCCAACGCAGATTGTTAAATCACTGCACGCCATCATGGGCCAATCCTCAATAGTAGATCAAAACAGTGGGAAAAAAGCATACATCGGAACTGATACGCCTGCTATGGCAGCCGATCCCGTAGTAAAATACATGAGTAAGGAGCAATTGCAGAAAAGTATACAGCAAACCAGGAAAGCTATGGAAAAAGCTGCAAAAGAACTTAACTTTATTGAAGCTGCCGCATTGCGCGATGAAATGTACGCTCTTCAGGAACTGTATAATAACGAGAAGTAAAATCTAATATAGCTTTCCTGTTCAATGCTAAGCTGTAATTGGTAAGTGACATCAGAAGACAATTCTGTTTGGCAGAAGCTCAATTGCAACAAAAATAAATAAACGACATGAATGATTCGCTTCATCCCCTGAATACATTATATACGATCGCCATAAACGCAGCCTTAGAGGCAGGGGCAGCCATTGCTTCCATATACAACAGAGACTTTCAGGTGCGGTACAAGGAAGACCAAAGTCCTTTAACAGAGGCTGATTTGGCTTCCCACAATTGTATTAAAAACAAGCTTGCCGGTTGTGGGCTTCCACTGTTAAGTGAAGAAGGAAATATCCCGTCATGGGAGCAAAGGAAAAGCTGGAATAGGTACTGGCTGATTGATCCTTTGGATGGTACAAAAGAGTTTGTTAAGCGCAATGGTGAATTTACGGTGAACATTGCCTTAATGGAGAAAGATTTTCCAATATTCGGCGTGATTTATATTCCCGTTTCCCGTGAGCTTTACTTCGGTAGTCAACAAACAGGTTCCTACCGTATGATACTTGAAGATGAGAAACCGCTTGTAAAAATAAACGGCTTTGAGGAGTGGAAAATTGCAGCCACCCGACTGCCTGTACCCCGGAATACCAAGGATATATGGCTGATGTTAAGCCGATCACACGTATCAGAAAAAACAGGAGTATGGCTAAAGCAGATAGAGAAGCATTTTGGTTCCATTAAAACACTGAATGTTGGCAGTTCAATTAAATTTTGTCGGATGGCAGAAGGTATGGTACAACTTTACCCGCGATTTTCTCCCACTATGCTCTGGGATACTGCTGCAGGACAAGCCATTGCCGAAGGAGCCGGTATGGCAGTGATCTCATTGTCAGACAAAAAACGACTGGCTTATCATCGGGAAGAGCTCCGGAATCCTGATTTTGTGGCATTTGATTCCCGGTTTATTTCAGTTGAACTTCTAAAAGACCTTTAAATCAAAATTGGGTCCATAACTTTGCAAAACCAAAGGATACCTCCCACTCGATAACCATAAAAAATAAGGCTGCTTCAAAATTAATTTGAGGCAGCCTTATTTTTTAGAGTCAGGCTCTATTATTTAACTTCAATGAGTTCTACATCAAAAACAAGGGTAGAATAGGGTGGAATGGTTGGCATGCGTCCCTGAGGGCCATAAGCTATTTTTGAAGGGATAATAAGTGTAGCCTTTCCACCTTCCTTCATCATGGCAATACCTTCATCCCAACCGGCAATAACCTGACCTTGTCCCAACACAAATTCTATCGGTTCATTGCGATCATAGGAAGAGTCAAATTTTTGGCCATTGAGCAAGGTTCCGGTATAATGTACTTTAACGGTTTTACCACTACCAGCCTTTTTTCCGGTACCTGCTTGTTTTTCAATATAGTAGAGCCCACTGGCAGTGGGTTTAACTGTAATATTATGCTTCTGCAGATAGGAATCTCTTTCTTTGGTTTCACCCAACATGGCCTTGTTTTTTTCATCATCGGCCTTTTTTCTAATGGCTTCCTGTTCAGCTTCATAGGCAGCCTTGGATTGAACACCTACCATTTCAAATTCATAAACAAGGCTGGTGTGCGGAGCAATCATTTGTCCTCGGCCCTGTTCGCCGAAAGCAAGTTCTGATGGCACTATCACCATAGCTTTTGTGCCTTTGGACATCAGGTTTAGTGCTTCTGTAGCACCTTGGTTATCAAATATTTTGCCCACTTCCCAGGTCATAGGACGCTGCTGGGCGTAGCTCGAATACAGCGTATCGCCTCCAACGGTGGAAACGATAAAGTGAATCGTTGCCATGTCACCGGGTTTGGGCTTATTTGCTGAACCTTTTATCTCTTCTATGTAATACACCCCTGATTCTAAAGGCTGGGTGTTGATATTCTTTCTGTTTAAAAACTCATCAAATGCTGATTGATCCTGCAGCTTTATTTCTGCAAGCTCTTTCTGACGCTGTGCATCCATTTGCTCACGGGTCATCGCTGATATCATCTTTATATTGAAAACAACATCCTTGTTTACAAATGCAGAGTCCGGTACTTCCGGCATTCGAAGTGTTTTAATGAAAAATGAATCTGCACTACTAATAAATGTGGCACTGTCACCAGGCACCATCATCGCCAATGCATCATACAGATCGCCTTTATAGGCAGAGGAATCCAATGGAATGAGAAATTTGTCAGGAATTTCTGCGGAATTAAATAAAACGGAGTCGTTAATTGAATAGCTAATCAGTATTTCCAGAATCATTCCGCGTTTCAGCGTGGTTGTATCATCACTTTTAACATGAAACTTGTAATACAAGCCATCAGAAGTCTTCTTAAATCCCGGATGTTTCGAACAGGAAAACAACATTACAGCCACCGTCATTGAGAGCAGGGCAAGGTTTAATTTTTTCAGGGTCATTTGACAGATAATTTACTTAAGAATTTGATTATTAGTTCAATGCAATCAATTCCACATCATAGATTAGGGTGGATTTGGGTGGCACCAGGTTTTGGTCTCCCAGTAGCCCAAAAGCAAGGTGCGAAGGTATAATAAATTTTGCTTGGTCACCTACCCTCAGCAATAAAATTCCTTCTTCCAATCCACTTTCCACTCCACCTTTCCCAATCAAAAATTGTTTCAGGCCATCGTTGTCAGAGTTATAAATCTCGTCACCATCAATAAGCTTTACATTGTATTTGAGTACTGCAATCATGCCAGGCTTTGCTTTTTCACCTTTGCCATGATGATAAATGGCATACCGAAGCCCGGAGCCGGTTTCTTTCATCTTCCAGTTATACCGGTTCAAAAAGTCAATGATTTGCTGCTCCTCAGCCTTTACCGCCTGTTTGTTGGCTTTAATCAATGGCTCTTCCACTGATTTGTGGGTGGGGCCGTCGTTTTGACGGGTTTCAGATAATTGGCAGGCAGAGAAAATGACAAGGGTGACAATGAGGGTGAATAAGAAGATATTTCTCATGGCTTACTTAGTTGTTCCGGTAGGCGGTTTGCCCGGATGTTTCCAATAGCTTCGTCTTATATTCAGACAGTACGGATTCAAATTGTTTTAAAGTTTCTGCTAATGGCAGGAAAGCGTCTCCACCGGAAGCATTTTTATGTCCTCCCCCATTGTATAGTGTTTTTGCAAATTCATTCACTTTAAAGTCGCCCTTGGACCGGAAGGAAATTCTGACTTTGTCCTCTTTTTCGGTAAACAATGCTGCAAATACAATACCTTTAATAGATAAAGCATAATTAACCACTCCTTCCGTATCACCGGGTTTAAAATTAAATCTATCCAAATCATCCATACTTAACCAAATGTATGCGGTGGCAAATTCATCCAATACTACCATTCTTTCACTCAAACAAAAGCCAAGCAACCGCATTCTCGATTCAGCATAGGTGTCGTACACAAGCCGGTGAATGGCTTCACAATCAACACCTTGTTCTACTAAGCAGGCGATAGCCAGATAGGTTTCCGGATAGTTGCAGGCATAACTGAAAGAACCGGTATCGGTCATTATGCCAACGTATAGGCATTCGGCTATAGGTTGGGTAATCTCTTGAGTGGAACCAAGCTCATTGATTAAGTCAAAAATCAGCTCTGCCGTTGAAGAGGTCTCTTTCACGGAGAAAGTGACATCAAAAGTGCTGTCGGGGTCAGGGTGATGATCGATAAGCACCTTAGCTGCAGTAGCCTGAGCCAATTCCTTAGTGAACAATTCAACCCTTGAAAATACATTGAAATCCAAACAGAAAATAAGTTTTGCTTCTTTCAGCAGACGTTCAGCCTGCTGGCGATGGTGAAAATAAATTAATGCTTTATCTGCCCCCGGCATCCAGGCCAAAAAATCAGGGAAGTCATTGGGCACAATCAACGACACATTTTTACCACGATTTTGTAAAAATTGAAACCAGGCCAAAGAGGCACCCAAAGCATCTCCATCCGGATTGTAATGGGTGGTAATTACGATAGGAGCTGAAGAATGCAGTAAACTTTTAAGTTCAACAAGCGCATGTTGAGAGAATTTGCTCAAAATATTAAAGTTTAAATAATTATATCGAACACAAAAATAGAAATATTGTTAATAGGTCACTCATTCTATGGGTTAAATACCATTTTTCAAATAAAAACAGATATATGACAGGCAAATTGACTTTTACCATGATTAAGCCTTCGGCCGTTGAAGCCGGGCATAGCGGCAAAATACTGGATATGATAATTACTGCAGGCTTCCATATTCGGGGCATTAAAAAAGTAAAATTAAGCACTGCACAAGCCGGAAAATTTTATGAGGTTCACAAAGAAAGGCCATTTTACCAAAGCCTGGTTGCTTACATGACGTCAGGGCCTGTTTATGCAATGGTTTTGGAAAAAGAAGATGCCGTGAACACATTCCGCAAATTGATTGGGGCTACTAACCCGGCCGAGGCAGAGGAAGGAACTATACGTAAAAAGTTTGGCCTATCGCTTGAAAAAAATGCAGTCCACGGTTCCGACAGCGATGAAAACGCAATCATTGAAAGCCATTTCTTTTTCTCAGAATTGGAAATGAACTAGTTTTTTATTCCTACTCAGGTGTGAACGTTTCGAAAGTGCGATCGTCGTAAAAGAAAATTATTTTTCGCAGCTCTTTACTTTTTACTGCGCTATGACTTTCTTTTGCTGTTAGCTTAATTTTATTCTCATCTTCTTTTATGGCTTCAGACTTGTCTTCCATTTCTGAAGTTTTTTCTGAACTTAATTTTTCGTCAACTTCAACAGGGGTATTACTGTGTTCATCCTGCTGATAGTCAAGGTTTTTCTTGTCGTTAACATCCATTGCTAACTCTTTGTGTGCAGGTTTTGCAGGCTCAACTGGGTCCTCCCTGGGAAATAACTCCATGGTGCGCGGTTGAGCCTTCACTTTTGAATCAGTTGTTTCCGGCACTTGCACCCCGGCCTCATTTTCTTCGTCCCCCGAACTCACCGATAGTATTTCGCCTTCCCCAAACAACAACCACGGAATATTTACATCCGGATAACGTTTAATAACCCGTTGTACAAAGTCAAGACTGGGTTTGTTGCGCCCATTCAGAATGTGGGATACATTCGCCCGCTGAAGATTAAGCTCGTCAGCAAACCGGGCCGGAGTAAGGTTTTTAACCTTAATCAACAATTCTATACGATCATTCATACCACACTTAACTTTTGTACAAAGTTAAAAATTTTAAATTACATACGCAATAAATTACACAATATACATTTGTAAACTTAAAAAATTATTGAATTTATCTAAAGCATTACTTAATTATTAACATCATATGGGACTGTTTAACAAACATTTAGTTGTTATTTTAATATTATGTGTTATTTTCATAAATACATCAGGATTTAATAAAGCTATACTTTACTTATCTGTTATATAGTATTGATTATGAACTTAATAAACATATTTTTAATTTAATATTAACTTATTGAGGCCATAATACGTTTGTAAGCTTAATATACATTTATACACATCATTATTTGTGCGTTACATTTGTTAATTAACAAGATTACATTTGTATTAGCCACAATTGATTAACATCTGTAAACCCTTTATGCTATAGTCAACAACAGTACTTTGATATTTCAAGTAAAGCACTACCTACCCTATTGATTATTTTTTTTTAGCAAATTCAATTCATCCTAATGTATAGCTTGAATTGGATTATTTAAAATGCTTTTCTACATTAAATAAATTGAGGTAAACAAAAAGTGGGGGGCGATGAACTACATCTCCTATTCCGTCGTATAATTCATCGTTCAGTAAAATTGATTGAATTTTATCTGTTTCCTGAGGCGTTATGCCGGGTTGAAAAGATATATAGCGTGCTACCAATCAACCAGTTAAATGAAAAAAAAATCCGGAAGGATTTGAGATCAGAAAAATAAATTGGAGAATATTTCTCCCGGAAAAGAAATAGGCACATCGAGATATCGCTCTTTATTTCAAGGGAGGGAAAATAAGGAGATTGGAATTGCTCCCAGCGCACTTGGGATAGATAAAAGCTTATTTGATTAGTTTCAAGGTTCTCACATGATAACCATCTGATACCTGCAACATATAAATACCTTTAAGCAGGGGTTCCATTTGCTTGAGAGCAATGAGGTTTTTACCTGATTGCACTTGTATGTTATTTCTGAGGTAGATTTCTTTTCCGAAAGCATTGAAAATCCGAATATCTATATTTTTCGGTTTACCCATGTCGAGACTTACCATCAATTGATCTTGTGTTAAAGGTATTGGGTAAGCATTCAAAGATTCAAAGGGATCTGATTCCTGCACAATAATAGCCATCAATTGACCTGAAGCTTTCATAACATCAGGTATTCCCCACCCCAGTTGGTTGTTTGGTTTTGATGCCAAAGAAGCGGATTGCTTCAGTGCATTCAGTATTTCCTGGGCTGAATAGGAAGGATTGGCCTGCCACAGGCATGCGGCAGCCCCGGCAATGATTGGGGAGGAGAAAGACGTTCCATCACCGTTCGCGATACCTTCAGGAATGGTTGCAACAACACATCCTGCTCCCTGAGCGGTAACATCGGGTTTTATTCGCCCATCGTAAGTTGGGCCGGTAGAGCTAAAACTTGCATATATTCCCTGAGCATTCACAGCACCAACGGTAAGCACGCTATCACCATCAGCAGGTGCAGAGATGTACTTCCATGAGCTATTCCCTGAATTTCCTGCACTTGACACTACCAGTATCCCTCTGGATGCCGCCCAATCGGCGCCGCGGGTAATCACGGTGGTATTGCCATCCATATCTGCATACGTATGATTATCAGCAGGATTATCAAAAGTAGTGTATCCCAGAGATGAATTGATAATATCCGCACCTACCGAATCAGCAAATTCAGCAGCACTTACCCAGTAATATTCTTCCATCAGGTATTCACTATTGGCATCTTCAGAGCGCAATAGCCAGTAGTCTGCATTTGGGGCTGTTCCGATAAGCTGACCAGGCAACCATCCACCCATAATTGATAAAACATAGGTACCATGCGTGCTGATGTTGTTTTGATAAACATTATTGCCGGGCAATACAAAATCCCGCGTACCTTTTATTGCATTGTTGTTCCTTAGGTTCTCAAAAGCCGCCATAGTATTTGCACTCCTGAAACCGGCATCAATAACAGCAATGGTCATGCCTGAACCAAGGTAACCCAGATCGTGCATAGAGTTTAAAGCGATCATACTTATCTGATTAGATGATGCTCCATAATTTAACGAATTAGGGGACGACGAATTTTTGTAATGACTGTTTGTTACAAATGATTCAGAAATATACTCTTTTTCGAAGAAAGATTTATTTCCCTGTTTTTTATCAAACAGACGATCGTTACTGTAAATACTTTTTATAAAAGGCTTTGCAACCAGGCGTGTCAGAATACTTTGATTATTGACCCTGACTATCAATGTGTTTAACCATTTAGAACTATAAATGATTTCAGCGCCTTCACGACTTATCTCCTCCATATAGTCCGGATTTACAGGCAGGTCAGCTTCGTCAATGGGTATGTTTTGCCTCAACCGGCGCTCTATGGATTTTGCAGAAAGAAATGCAGTTGGTTTTGCAATACTGTAGCGGGAGTTTCCCTTATCGGCAAGTTTAATCACGTAAAGTGTCTTTTCCTGAGCATGCAGTAAGATAACCGGGAACAAAAACAAGAAGAGCAGGTATATTTTTTTCATAAAATCCAATATTAACTATTGATAAACAGTTAGTTTAAATTAATTGTTTAAATTTAAGCAAAAGCTTGTGCTCGCAAATATATCTTTATATTTATTAATGGATGAAACGAATCTGTATTTGCCTCTAAAATCCTTGTGAGCTTCTACTTTTAAAAACCCTTGTTTTTGCAACAACCCTACGGTTTGGGCAGATAGGTATTCATTGATTTCAAGCCATAGTTTTCCTCCGGGTTTAAGATGCTTTCGCGCAAAGCCGGCTATATGCCGGTAAAAAACCAGCGCATCATTATCTGGAACAAACAAAGCAAGGGCGGGTTCGTGCAAAAGCACGTTCGGCATCATCATTATTTTTTCCGATTCACGCACATACGGTGGATTGCTGACAATTAAACTGAGATCTTGTGGCAGCGAGTTGCGGAAATTTTCTTCCAGGATATCCCCTTGCAATAAGTTAATATCGACATTATGGTTTTTGGCGTTGATTTTGGCTGTTTCCAGTGCTTCTGTGCTGATATCCAAAGCATAAACCAAGGCATTGTTCCATTTTTTAGCCAGAGAAACAGCTATAACCCCGCTTCCGGTACCAATATCCATCATGGCAGTATCCGACGCCACCTCATGGCCCATGTTTTCAATAATTTTACAAACCATCTCTTCGGTTTCTGGTCTGGGAATAAGTACCCCTTCTTTAACACTGAAACAAAGACCACCTAACCATGCCTGACCGGTTATGTATTGCACCGGGGTGTGCTTCAACAATAAAGGTATGGCATGATTGAGCATCATGTCAGCAAGCTCCGCTGAAGCAGGCTGGTGTTTTATCAACTGATAAGCTGCCGGCTCTGTTGCAGTATAATGAAGCATCAATACGCGTGAGATAGCTTTACTTTCCTGCTTTCCATATACAGACTCAATCGTGTCTTCCACGTTTTGCCGGAGTTGTTCAAAGGTCATGGTGATGTAGTTTAAACACACAAAGTAAAATATAAAATGAATTCATAGATGGATAAATTTCTTTTGGCTGTGGGTATTTCCATAACTTTGCCCTGAATTTAATTCAAGGTGAATGTGGGTACAAATGAACGGCAAATTATTGAAAAGCTTAACACAGTGTCGGAAGAGATGCTTTTATTGATTCCGGAAGCAAGTCCGGTCAGCAATCCTCTCCTGATTACCGGGCATTCTTTTCATAAACTGGAATCATTTACCGGTAAGATACTCGATAGGTCGGCTGCGCTTCAGCTAATGGACACCGTGGTTGGAGCCCAGGGCAATAAAACCTCCCTTGCTCAGGCTCCCCTTCTGGCACTATTTTTTTATCTGCAGCAGCAATCTTTGTCTATGGCATTCATGGAAACGTGGTTTGTTGAATCGGGTTTAAGCGGCCATGCGGCCACAGAACTGGCCGGCAGCATTTATTGGTTGCGTCTGGAACGTGATGATGAAACAATGGAATCACTTATTAACCATCATGCCATTATTTCAACACCGGGAGCGGATCAACAAACGCAGTCCATTGCTGCGCCTGCTGAAGTTTCAGAAGCTTTCGCCTTAGCTGCAAATAATGATACTATTATTCTATATGGTTTATTTGATGTCATTCATTCAAAAGGTAAGCCTTCAGCATCCTTGCTGAAACTGGAGTTATTAAATGAAACCAATTTTTTGGTTGAGGATGAAGCGCACCTGCTGCTCGGCTTTTCGCTACCGGTTTTTACACTAATGGCAGTAACCGCCGGACCCTTACCCTCATTCACTAAATGGCTGAAAACACATACTGAAATTGCGGCCCGAACCTATCAGTCACTGGGTTTCATTACTGAATATTTTTTCAATGAATCTATTGCCGCATTATCGCGGGATGTAGATCAGGTAAACCTGGTAAGTTATCACCCTGCCACAGGGTTCACCCAACAGACTTTCACTAAAGACTGGAAAAAGCATTCTGGCGCACAGCCGGATTATTCCGGTCTGCCTTTGTTTTTATTGTTAAACAAACACTCACTTACCGGTTAATCCTATGATTTATCTGATTTTTGCCATTTTGGCTTCCACTTTTATTTTGGTCACCTTAAAGTTATTCGAGCCATTTAATGTAAATCGCTTTATTGCCATAGCAATCAATTATCTGGTTGGTGCAGCTTTTGGCTTAAGTTACATTAAGTGGGATATAAATTTCACCGGGCTACATGTTTTTCCCTGGTTTGGAATGTCATTAATTACCACGTTTTTACTCGTATGCGGTTTTGTATTGTTTTCATTCTCAGCCAGTAAGGCAGGAATTACACTTACAGCCATAAGCAGCCGCATGTCGGTTATAATTCCGGTGGTGCTTGGCTTGTTTATATTTGGAGATGCTTTAAATTTTATTAAAATTTCCGGCATTGCACTTGCGTTACTGGCACTGGTACTTACATTATGGGGAAATGGCGGGAAATCATTTAAATTGAAATTTATCTTTTTGCCGGTGTTGGTTTTCGTGTTTTCGGGGCTTAATGACTCTGCTGTTAAAATTACACAGGCATTATTTTTAAGCAATTCAACCCACGATTACGTAAGTTATGCTGCCACTGCCTTTGTATTTGCTTTTGCATTAAGTACACTGATGGTAATTGTAACACGATCTAAAGGGGGGCAATGGAAATATCTGAACACCATCATTGCCGGCTCAATACTTGGCTTGCTGAATTGGTCATCTATCTTTTTTATGCTCAAAGGTTTCAATCAGATGGAGGTTTCTGTTTTTGTGCCGCTTTTAAACGTGAGTGTTGTAAGCTTATCCACGCTCATCGGCTTTTTCTTTTTTAAAGAAAAAATATCAAAAATCAATTTTGCAGGTATACTGCTGGCCATATTTGCCATTGTGCTTATTGCCTATCGAACCGTCTGACAACTGATCCATCACACCATGCAATCCTATTATAATAATAAGGTATACATCAATCGCCGGCAGTGCGAAAGTTGTGGAAACGCGCTTAAACCCTTAAAAATCAGGGATGAGTTCTACAGGCGGCCGTTTCTTAAGAATGAGCATGCGGTTGAAACACAACTTAGTATGCTTTTCAATGCTGTAGCCATCTGTCATCAAACGCGTTTATTTGCAAATCCGGAGCACAATCTGTATGGTTGGGATTATCTGGAATGGGGCTTTTTAAATCTTGCCAATGCATCATCCTGGTTGCTTCAACCCGCCAAACTGCTTACCTATTCAGTAAATGACATTGCACAGGCATTGACTTCAGCTTTCTCACCAAACAACGATGGCATTAACTCCACGCTGGACACCGCCACTGAAAGAGCTGCCCTCATGCATGCATTGGCCGGTTTCGTATTGGAAAAGTATGGTGGTTCATTTGCTACGCTGCTGGCATCAGCCCAACATCAAACCGGTGGAGTTAATGGAATATACACTACTTTAAATCAAACGGTTGCCTTTGAGGATCCACGTAAGAAAAAGACTTCATTTCTGGTTAAATTGTTGCATGATGCAGGTTTATTCATCATCAGCGATCCGCAGCATTATGTTCCCATCATGGATTACCACATGCAAAGGGTATTGCTCAGGACAGGTTGTGTGGAAATTAAAGATCCCGATTTATTCAGGATGCTTGCAAATCAGGAGCCTCAGGATACTGATGAGCCTGTCCGTTCAGCTTGTATCGATGCCCTGACCATTATTGCGGATATATCGGGTCATCCGGTATGGGTCATGAATGATTTTCTTTGGCCTTTGGGCAGATCCTGCTGCAACACACATCCATTGTGTGTCAGTGGGAGATGTGAAAAGGAGCCTTGTACGTTTGCCCTGTTGGCTGCATTGCCCGGAAATCATAAAAAGTGTATCTTTCAGGAGTTTTGCATTGGAAGCCATGATGATAACTACCGTAATTTATACGAACCCATAATAAAAACACATTATTATTGATGAAGGAAATATGTCCTTTTTGCACCGGTAAGGTTCAGCATAGTGCATTTGCAATGGAAGCAGGCTTCATGGCGGTGCTCAACCATTCGCCTGTTTTGCCGGGTCATCTGCTGATTATTCCGTTGAAGCACACCGACACCCTCTTCAGTTTATCAGAGGAAGAGATTGGCCGGTTTTTTAATTTTGCCAGAACCATAACCCGTTTTATCACCCGCGAGCATGACGCCCAGGCATTTGACTGGTCATTACAGGAAGGTGAGGAAGCGGGTCAAAGCGTTTCACATCTTCATTTACATATTATACCCAGACGCATTAACGATCTTGAGGGTGAAGAGGATTGGTATGTAAAGCTGCAGGCCGGTAAAGCATTGGACGATGCACAACGTCCAATAATGGATTCATCTCAATACGAATATCTTACCGGGATATTAAAAAAGAAATGGGCGGATTATCAGGGGAAGTCCTAAACAAAAAACAACACAACTCCCGCAACGGCAATGGCTGCACCAAACATTTCGGGCCAGGCTACTTTTTCTTTCATTAAAAGTACAGAGGGCAATATAATAAGTACCGGGACTATAGACATTAGCGATGAAGCAACGCCTGAGGATGTATATTGAATGGCGAGTAGCGAGAAAGATACGCCCAGAAAAGGACCGAAAAAAGCACCAATGCTGAGGTGTTTTAATGCTTTGGTTTGAGTAAAAGCATATCTAACTGATTTCCAACTTCCATAAAGTGTTACTACTATCAGGAAACCGGCAACGCCACTGATAACTCTGATTTGAGTGGATGCGAACGCATCATAACTCTGCATACCGTATTTACTCACCACCAGTCCGACGCCCTGACCTGCTGCGCCTCCAAAAGCCAGAAGTATGCCTTTTAAGGGATACTTAAAACGAATTTTCCGATGATTTTCTGTGACCAGTGATGGTTCGCGGTTTAAAATAGCCAGGCTTATGCCTGTGAATGTAAGCAGCATACCCGCCAGGCCGGTATAGCTGATGGTTTCGCCCATAAGCAGCCAGCCTGACAGAGCAGCAATGGGCGGGGCAAGCGCCATAATAAGCATAGATATGCGGGCGCCTACTACCACATATGCCTGAAACAGAAACAGGTCGCCCAAAACAAAACCAATCAATCCCGAAACGGATAACCATATCCATTGATGGCTGCCAGCACCCATAGGGAAAAACTGGCCTTTGGTAATCAGGCCATATATACCCAGAAAAATCATAGCCAGGCTGAGCCGCAACAAGTTGACAGTTAATGAACCCACTTTTTTACTCGCCAGCTCAAAAGCTATGGCGGTAATGGTCCAGAATACAGCCACCAACAATGCAGCCCATTCTCCGTAATAATTGCTAAACATAGGGTTGAAACTATTGAAATAGGATTGGTTTCATTTTTCGAAGCAGCAAATTTAATAAAGGAGATGAAATTTTTAATAAATCTTTACGCTGACAGTAATTGGCTATAATACCAATTAATCAATGAGATAGCCATTTGGAAAAAAATTAGCTGTTGAAATTTACCTTAAAGCAGAAAAAAAATGATACTTTTGAAGTTTAAGCAGCAATTGTGATATCTATTGAACTTATAGCGTGACATGCTTTTTGAGGACACCTACCGAACCATATCAAAGGAATCAACCGGAATTTATAAAGAGAAGGGAAGTAAATTTCTTGCCTTTGCACTGCCGGTTAACACTGAGGAGGAGATAAAATCGGAGCTCGAGCGTTTTCGTAAGACCTATTACGATGCACGGCATCATTGCTACGCTTATATTCTGGGGTATGACAAATCGGCCTGGCGTGTAAATGACGACGGTGAGCCATCGGGCACAGGCGGCCGTCCGATATACGGGCAACTCTTATCCAATGACTTAACCAATGTGTTGGTGGTTGTGGTGCGATATTTCGGAGGCATAAAGCTGGGCGTAAGCGGTTTGATTCAGGCATACCGGGCTGCAGCCGCCGATGCGATTGCCAATGCCGATATTGTTGAAGAAACCATCAAAGAGACTTATGAGCTTCAGTTCAAGTATGAGCAAATGAACAATGTAATGAAAGTTTTAAAGGAAGATGAAGCTGAAATACTCGATACCGAGTTTGATTTGAGTTGCAAAATCATCATTCAGATAAGAAGATCGATGGCAGATAAAATCATAAAAAAATTGCAGCATTCATATGGTTGCAATATTATATATAGATAATATTAATAAGTATTGATTTGCAGTCATGAATGATAATTTCTATTTTTTCGTATACAACATTTATTTGTAAAATACAATAGCAAAAAGATTTTTTTCTTAACTTAATTGTGGGCATTTTTGTTGATAAATCGCCCCAAAACTTTAAAAAACTTAAGTTACTGTAAATGTGTGAAAAATAACTTTGGGATCCTCTAAGAATTGAAAAAACGAAAAAAGTTCTCCAATTTGGAACATTTTAGTATTAAAAAAGAATGGAAAAAGATTACATGGAGGTTTGGAACAACTGCCTCAGCATTATTAAAGACAACATTAATTCCCAAAGCTTCAAAACATGGTTTTCACCTATTCAGCCCATAAAGCTTAGCGACAATGTACTCACCATTCAGGTTCCCAGCCAGTTTTTTTACGAATGGCTTGAAGAGCATTACATTGGTCTATTGAAAAAGACCATTAAACACGAGTTGGGATCCAGTGGAAGATTAGAGTACAGCATTATTATGGAAAGCGCCAGTGGTAGTGGCAGCCCATACACGGTTAAGGTTCCAGCCAGCAACAAGGGTGCTTTAAACAACCCATCTGTGGCCATGCCTATCGACATTAATAATGGCGGAGCAAAGGAGATACCAAATCCTTTCGTGATACCGGGGTTAAAGAAGATAAAGGTTCATTCGCAACTGAATGAATCCTATTCCTTTGAGAATTTTATCGAGGGTGACTGCAACCGCCTGGCGCGTTCAGCCGGGTATGCAGCAGCCAATAATCCGGGTAAAACTTCTTTTAATCCAATATTTTTGTATAGTGCAAACGGCCTGGGCAAAACTCATCTTGCGCATGCCATAGGGATAGAGGTGAAAAACAGATTTCCTGACAAAACTGTACTTTATGTAACCACAGAGCAGTTTTTACAGCAATATGTTGAAGCTTCAAAAAACAAAAACCAAAATGACTTTATTCACTTCTATCAGATGATAGATGTATTGCTTATTGATGACATTCAATTTCTCTCGGGCAAAGAAAAAACTCAGGAGATATTTTTCCATATCTTCAACCACCTGCATCAGAACAACAATCAGTTGGTTATTACTTCCGACAAGGCTCCGGCAGAGATAAAAGGCATTGAGCCCCGCCTTCTTTCACGCTTTAAATGGGGATTGGCAGCAGATTTACAGGTTCCTGATTTTGATACCCGCCTGGCTATTCTCAAAAAAAGATTGTATAAGGATGGCATTGAAATGCCAGAAGAGGTGATTGAATATCTTGCTTTTAGCATTACCACGAATGTCAGGGAGCTTGAAGGTGCGCTAATTTCGCTTATGGCACAGTCTTCATTGAACAGGAAAGCTATTACCATTGAGCTTGCCAGGCAAATGATTGATAAGTTCATCAAGAATACGACCAAAGAGGTTTCTATCGATTATATACAAAAAGTGGTATGTGACTTTTTCAGTATTGAACTTGATGTTATGAACTCGAAAACGCGCAAGCGTGAAATCGTTCAGGCGAGACAACTGGCGATGTATTTTGCAAAGAAACACACCAAGTCATCATTGGCCACTATTGGTTTTCATTGCGGCAATAAGGATCATGCTACGGTGCTCCATGCCTGCCGCACAGTCACTAATTTGATTGAGACGGATAAGAAGTTCCGCAATTATGCCGAAGAAATTGAGAAAAACATAAAAATTTAAGTTGTGTTTTAATTATTTGTTATTTTGCATCAACCTCACTTAACTTTAAGTGAGGTTGTTCGTTAAAAAGTATGACCCTATGAAAAAGATTTTGATGGTTTGTTTGGGAAATATATGCCGCTCACCCATTGCTGAAGGCGTAATGCGTGAAAAACTGGCACAAAACAATATTCCGGCGGTGGTTGACTCCTGTGGGTTTGAATCATTTCACATTGGTGACGCCCCGGACCCAAGGGCTATAAAGGTGGCCAAAGAAAATGGCATAGATATCTCAAATTTACGGGCCCGCTTATTCCGACGCCAGGATTTTGAATTGTTTGATCATATTTTTGTCATGGACAGCAACAATTATCGCGATGTAAGCAGGATGTCAAGCGGTGAATCAGATCTGGAGAAAGTAGATTACCTGATGAATCTTGTATATCCCGGCAAAAATCTTCCAATACCAGATCCCTATTCAGGAGATATGGATGATTTCAGGCAAACCTATGCTATGGCTGAGCAGGCTGTTGATGCTTTTATACAAAGAATAAAAAAATCTGGCAATTCATGATACATCATCCCACAAAGGAAGAGATAGAATCGGCCTGTCAACGCTTGAAGGCCTGGGTTCACCGTACTCCGGTATTGAGCAGTAGTGGCTTGAATTCACTTTTCGGTGGATCGCTTTTTTTTAAGTGTGAAAATTTTCAGCGTGCCGGTGCCTTTAAATTCCGGGGTGCCATAAATGCATTACTGCAACTTGACTCACGTCAGCTTCGGCAGGGTGTAGCCACGCATTCATCAGGCAATCATGCAGCAGCATTGTCTTTGGCTGCCAGTTTGGTTGGCACTACTGCCTACATCGTGATGCCTGAAAATTCCAACCCGGTGAAAATAGCAGCCACACAATCCTACGGTGGTGCGATTACATTTTGTGCCCCTACCCTGCTTTCGCGGGAAAAAACCCTGGAAACAGTTGTAAGCCAAACGGGTGCAATTGAAATACACCCATACAACAACTTACAAATTATTGCCGGGCAAAGTACTTCAGCCTGCGAGCTGTTTGAAGAAGTGAGTGGTATTGACCAAATTATTGCCCCGGTAGGCGGTGGTGGTTTGCTGAGTGGTACCGCTCTTGCTTCCCGATATTTTTCACCTGCCACGAAAGTGATCGGTGCCGAACCCCTGGGCGCTGACGATGCTTACCGAAGCTTCGTCAGCCGGCAGTTTATCCCTGCTGAAAATCCACAAACC
>JAQVEI010000219.1 GCA_028697695.1 Lentimicrobiaceae bacterium | reverse complement strand
ACTTTGAATAACCCCCAATGGAGCATGGCTGCGCAAGCAGACAAAGCGGAGTTGAGGGTAGAAGATAGCATGAGGAAGGAGAGCCCTGTAGAGGTATGTTTTTCATAGGTGAAGTTTATTTCCTGGTCGGGTCTTAATATTAATCCGGGCCAGCCGGAAACATACAAGGGTTTTTTATGCTATTTGGCCACATTCCATGCATTATATTACGGTGCTCTGCACCTTTTTGTCATTTTGACCCATTCTTTTTACAAATATTGGGGTGCTCTGCACCTGAAAAAGAACCACAGAGTGACGTAATATTTATAAACCCTGTAAGGGTTCAACTATTCACCTCTATACATCAGATTTTAGATGCTTGTCGTGCTACTCTATTCCATTTCTTTGAGTAGTTTGCGAAACTCATCTTAAAACCGTGTCAGCGACAAACATTCCGCACAAAAGTGCTGAAATTAATTTAGAGCGAATAATCCCTAATTACTTTCTGATAAACTCCTGCAGAACGGCTTCGGTATCGTTGAATGCAGCCTGCATGGTTTCTCCAGCCACCCCTCCTACCATGGATGCAAAAGCAGATGCATTCATGCGGGAAATGTAAGTTTTACCATGCTGTTTCTCATATACGGCAATTCTACAGGGCAGCATGGGGGCAACTTCCCGAAACCTGTCATCGCCAAGTATTTGATAGGCATGAGTTGCATTGCAAACCTCGATCACCTTAACCGGCAATACTTCTTTGCCATTTTTTGCCATGGTTTCCTGTAGGTTGAGCGTGGCAGTAACCTTCCACCCTGCATCTAATATGGCTGTGGTTAATTTTTCAACAGTTTTGTCAAAATCATAAAGACTTTCGTCTTCCAGCATTACTTTTGATGGTTGCATGTCGGCAGTTTGAGCGTTTAAGATAAAACTTGTCAGGGTAAAGACAAGTATAAATATATTTTTCATTTTCATGTTTTGTTTTTTTTGTCAGGCGCTGGCATTCACCTGTTTCATGATGAAATCTTTGGGTTTAACTCCCACAATTCGATTTACTTCTTTGCCATTTTTGAAAACTATCAATGTGGGAATGCCTTTGATGGCAAATTGCTGTGAAATGGCCGGGAAATCTTCCACGTTGAGTTTTGCAACCCGGGCTTTAAACTTTTCATCACCGGCCAATTCATTCAGCACGGGTCCCATTATTTTGCATGGCATGCACCACTCTGCCCAAAAGTCAACCATAATTAGTCCATCACCCAATTGGTGCTTGTAATTTTTATCCGTCAGGGTAATTATTTTATCACTTTCGGGTACTGCACTCATTTTCTTCAGGCGCTGCCATGAATAAATCATGTAAACCGCAAATCCAACCACTAAGGCGATAGCTAAAATCAGCATGAATGACATAATTAATGGACTAAAGTTTCAGCATTTTTCTTTGTTTTCAATTGATGCAGGTAGTTGGAAGCTGCCAATGCGGCAACGGTGCCATCACCCACTGCTGTAGTTACCTGCCGGAAACGCTTGGCTATGGAGTCGCCCGCGGCAAACACCCCCGGAACAGAAGTACTCATATCGGCCGACACCACAATCTCGTTCCATTGATTCATCTCTATTTTTGATTGCAGGAACTCCGTATTGGGCACATAGCCAATAAAAATAAATACGCCATCGGTTTTAAAGTTGTTTACTTCACCGGTATTCAGGTTTTTTATATCCACACTCTCCAGTTTGTGTTCGCCATAAAATTGTATTATGGCCGATTCCATAACAAAGTGGATTTTGGGATTGGCTTTGGCTTCTTCTACCGCGTAATCGAAGGCCTGGAAATGGTCGAACTGATGCACTATGGTAACTTTGGAAGCATATTTGGTAAGCGAAACAGCTTCTTCAAGGGCAGAGTTGCCGCCACCTACCACCACAATTTCCTTATCGGTAAAGAAGTCACCATCGCAGGTGGCACAATAGGATATTCCACTGCCTTTAAATTTGGATTCACCGGCTACGTTCAACGTACGTGAGCGACCTCCGGGTGTAAGAATAACAGCATCGGCAGTGTATTTGGTTCCATCCGCCAAAGTAACACTTTTATTATCCTCATGTAACTGAATGTCGGCTATTCGGGTATTGCTTTTTATGTCGCACCCAAATTTAAGCGCCTGCTGCTTCATGATGTTGGACAACTGATATCCCGAAGTGCTTTCCACACCAGGGTAATTGGCGATTTCGTGCGTTAAAATCATCTGACCTCCCGGTATACCATCGCTTACAATCAGGGTCTTAATACGGGCCCGCGATAAATAAATACCGGCAGTCAGTCCTGCAGGTCCACCGCCAATTACTATGGCATCGTAATGTTTTAATGTGTTCATTATCCGTTATTTGCAATATTACAAATTAATTCTGCCTCAAAACTCCGGTCAACTATTTAACCGGCACTGGCGAAAACTCTTTGTCCAGAATGCTCCTTATCTGATCAACACTCTGAATGCTCGAGGTAGCTTTTACCAGTTTACCATTTTTGTAATACATGGTAAAAGGTATGCCCATGAAACCACGTACTTCAGGTACATTGCGGATTACGTGAGCTTCGGGATTATCAAATTCCATATCGGCAAATTTAACATGTTGATACTCATCCTGAAGGTCTTCCATTATTCCATAAACAGGAATACACATGGGCCCCATCCGGCCGCAACAAATCATTACGTTTTCATTTTCATTGATGATCTGCTGATGTTCTTTTGCAGTCATTACATGGTGAAGATTGGTGTAAAGCATGGTTTTTTGTTTTTATTGATGATTTTTTGGTTTTTAACTTCGAATAGAATTCCACTTGATGCAGATGGCTTTTTATTGGCTCATTTGAACCGTATCCAGCCCGGTCGACTTTTTGTCAAGAATGGCAATCTCATGCGTCAGTGTCATCATTTTGCTGTACATATGTGATACCCCGCAATAACGCTCCTGTGAAAGGCTGACTGCTTTATTGATTTTATCCATGTCCAGGTTGTCACCGGCAAATTCATAAATTATGTGCATTGATTGATAATGTTTCGGATGTTCATCCGTCATGTCCGCTTCAATGCGTATGTTAAAATATGCAGGTTCCATCCGCATCTTTTTAAGTATTGAAATAACGTCCATACCGGTACATCCGGCCAATCCAGCAAGCAACAGTTCTTTGGGTCTGGGCCCTGCATCCATTCCACCCACTTCAGCATTGGCATCCATGATAAGATGATGCCCGTTTACTACTGTATCAAACTGCATGTTCTCGTTCCACCGGGTATTTACTTTGTGTTTCATGATAATGTTTTTTTGATGCTGCAAAATTACCACTGCTACTTAAGTCCACCAAGCATTTTGCCCCCGGTGTGAACATACATTGTATTGAGGTTGCTCAACTTTTTTATTGAGGCAAATCGTCTCTTCCATTTTATTGATTCAAAAAATATAACAAACAATCAAACCCTCCTTAAACTCATCTAAGTCAATCTTACCCGCATTATTTTTATATAAATGTTAAAGTTATGTTAAAGCTCTATTTATATTTGCATGTACAAGCAACAATGTATTACCTTTATAGTGAGATGAAAAAAAGCACTTCACCCTATTGCCACTGTTTATACTATTCTGCCAATGCCTTTTCCAGGCTGATGACAAAAATATAAGACGAGAAGTTTGCCGCCACCGGCCTGTCGTCCACCTCAGCATTTATCATGATGACGGTGAACAAGCACCCCGGCATATCTCCCAAGGAAATCAGCGAAATCATGTTGCTGACGCCTTCTACGGTAACACGCATGATTGACAGGCTGGAACATACCGGCTTGATTTACCGGGAATAGAAAGGCAAAAATATTTTTGTATTCCCTACCGGGAACGGCCGTGATTTGAATCAAAAAATTAAAGATTCCTGGAAGTAACTATATGAGCGATACACTGCAGTGATGGGTGAAGAAACTGCCCGCTTGCTCACGGAATCTTTGACAAAAGCCTATGAAAAACTGAAGTAAATCATTACCCGGTTTTTTCAGTATTGTCTTCAATATTTTATTTGCATGTACAACCAAATAACAGTTTCGTTGCAATGAAACCGTCAGAATAAGCCGAACAAAGACGCTAAAATTTGAAGTAGGCATTTAATTAAACAGCAAAAGTCATGAAAATAACTATTTTAGGCACGGGCGCAGTTGGACTCACCCTGGCCGGCAGGCTGCAAAGCGTGGGCCACAGTATAACTTTGGGCACGCGTAATCCTGAAAAAACGGCTTCGCGCGATGAAGCCAATCCCATGACGGGAGAGTCGTTCGCGCATTGGTACAAAAACAATCCGGCCTTGCAGCTAAAGCAGAATGCAGCATCGGTTGAAGGGGCCGACCTTATCATAAATGCTACCCGGGGCGATGCTTCGCTCGATGTACTTGAATCCATCGGGGCAAATAAATTGCAAGGAAAAACAATGCTTGATATTGCCAATCCGCTGGATTTTTCCAAAGGCATGCCGCCCACCCTTTTCGTAAGCAATACTACTTCTTTGGCCGAACAAATTCAGGAGAAATTCCCTGGTTTAAAAGTTGTCAAAGCCCTGAACACCATGAGTGCATCCATAATGGTACATCCTGAATCCATTGCCGGAGACCACAATGTATTCGTCTGTGGCAACCATGAGGAAGCGAAAAACACTACGATTGATGTACTTAAATCGCTCGGATGGAAGCAAAAGAATATTTTGGATTTGGGCGATATTACAGCCGCCCGGGGTACCGAAATGTTACTTCCTATATGGCTGAGGTTGTGGAACACTTTTGGAGATGTAAACTTTAACTTTCATATACAAAGGAATTAATACCACAATTCAGCTCCGGAGGATGATGTAACTACAAATCCGTAGTTCATTATCCTTTTTTTTATTGTATCAATCACTTATTGCCAATGTACACACTGAATACAGTGTCAAAATTTGTATTTTTGCACACCTGTTGCAGCATTCCATTCGGGAATGCTCAAAACGGTTACTCATTATGAAAGTTGCGCTTGTTGGTGCCACCGGTCTGGTGGGCAGAAC
>JAQVEI010000002.1 GCA_028697695.1 Lentimicrobiaceae bacterium | reverse complement strand
AATTATTTACGCTGAACAAATTCAACAACTGGTACGACCTTACCAACCAATTAAGGGCCATAGACGGTGTACAGGAAGTACTCTCCATCGGTCGTCTTTTTACGCTGGTTAAAAACGATTCTACCCGAAAATTTGACTTTCAGCCATTGTATACTTCCAAACCCACCACCCAGGCTGAACTTGACAGCATCAGACAATTGATTTTAAATCAGCCATTTTACAATGGGCTGATTATCAATAAAGCGAATCACGCCACCTTAATGATGCTCACTCTGGATAACAACCGGCTCAATAGCAAAGGGCGTATCAATATCATTAAAGACATCGAAAACGAGGTAGCAAAGTTCAGCAAAGAGAATCAGATTAAGGTTCACTATTCGGGCATGCCGTTCATCAGAACCAAAACCATGAAAATGGTACAGCATGAATTGTTGCTTTTCATGGTACTTTCTATGCTGATTGCTTCATTTGCATTGTTTATCTTTTTCCGTTCGTTTAAAGCGGTATTGTTCCCTATGCTTATTGTGGCTGTTAGTGTAATTTGGGTTATGGGAACTTTAGGAATTTTTAATTTCGAAATTACCATACTCACCGGTATGATTCCGCCTTTATTGGTAATTATAGGTGTTGAAAACTGTATTTTCCTTCTCAACAAATACCATTATGAATACCGCGAGCATGGCAACAAGGTGAAAGCCCTTGCCCGGGTGGTAATTCGTACCGGCAATGCTACATTCCTAACCAATTTGACCACAGCCATTGGCTTTGCCGCTTTTGCCATTACCGGCAACAAGCTGCTGGTTGAATTTGGAATAGTTGCTGCCCTGAATATCATGGGGGTGTTCGTGTTAAGTATTTTTTTGGTTCCCATTTTATATAGTTATCTGGAGCCACCTAAGATGCGGCATTTAAAACATCTGGACAACAAAAACACCACCTCTATCATTATGGGCATCGTAAATCTGGTTGAAAATCACCGGAAAGCTATATATATAGGAGCTGTGGCACTTGTAGTACTGGCTACAGTCGGCATTACCCGCCTGAGAACTACGGGCAACGTGGTGGACGATATTCCACGCAATCATCCCATTTACACTGATATGATGTTCTTTCAGCGGGAGTTCAGGGGTATCTTACCTTTTGAGATTACCATTGATACCAAAAAACCCAGGGGGGTAATGCGGATGTCAACCATACAGAAAATCAGCGATCTACAGGATACCCTGGCAAGATTCCCTGAGTTTTCCAGGCCATTATCGGTGGCGGAACTGGTGAAAGCTTCAAAACAGGCTTTTTATAATGGTGACCCCAAAATGTACAGCCTGCCCAACAATCAGGAACGCAATTTTATACTGAGTTATTTGCCCTCGTTTAGGTCGGAGAAACGCACCATTATCAATTCGTTTGTAGATACCAGCCTGAGTAAAACCCGCATCAGTGTTCAAATGGCCAACATTGGCACACACGAGATACAGCGCATAAAAGACGAGCTTCGACCGGCAATAGATGATTTGTTTCCACCGGATAAATACAACGTTGACATTACCGGAACCAGTATAGTATTTTTAAAAGGCACCGATTTTCTTGTTGATAACCTTGCCACCAGTTTATTGCTCGCTCTGGTGCTTATAGGATTTTTACTTGGGCTGCTCTTTTCATCCTTTAAAATGGTGGTTGTTTCACTTATACCTAACTTGCTGCCCCAGTTGATGACTGCCGCTCTTATGGGGTTTCTTTTCATCTCCATCAAGCCATCCACCATACTGATATTCAGCATTGCTCTGGGTATATCCGTTGACAATGCCATTCATTTTCTTTCCCGGTATCGTCTGGCTTTGCGCCACAACAACCGGGATATACACAAGTCCGTTTTTTCGGCATTGCGTGAAACCGGTTTCAGTATGATTTATTCATCCATTGTTTTGTTTTTCGGATTTGCCATTTTCACGCTTTCAACTTTCGGTGGTACCAAGTCCGTTGGTTTTCTTGTTTCCTTTACCCTTTTAATGGCCTTATTTGCTAACTTACTGCTTTTGCCTTCACTATTACTCTCACTCGACCGCTGGCTTACAACGCGCAAATTCGATGAACCTTTAATTGAGTTGTTTGATGAGGATGATGATAGTGAACCGGATAATTCCATTTTTGACACAGAAATAAATTAATAAAACATCCATGAAAGGAATAATACTTGCCGGAGGTTCCGGAACCCGACTGCATCCGCTTACGCTTGCGGTAAGCAAACAACTGATGCCGGTATTTGACAAGCCTATGATTTATTATCCTTTATCCGTACTGATGATGGCCGGTATAAATGAGATACTCATCATCTCGACCCCTTACGACCTGCCTAATTTTGAAAAACTGCTTGGGGATGGCCGTTCATTGGGCTGCAGATTTGAGTATGCCGTTCAGGAAGTACCCAACGGACTTGCCCAGGCTTTTGTTATTGGGGCACCATTTATCGGTAATGACGATGCAGCTTTGATACTGGGAGACAATATATTTTACAGTTCCGGATTACAAAACCTGTTGAACGAATGCCGAAATCCTGATGGCGGCATTGTATTTGCCTATCACGTGGCCGACCCGCAACGTTATGGCGTGGTTGAGTTTGATGCCTCCAACACGGCAATTTCCATTGAAGAAAAACCTGCATCCCCCAAATCAAATTATGCTGTTCCCGGCCTCTATTTTTATGACAACAGCGTGGTTGAAGTAGCAAAAAACATTCAGCCAAGCGCCCGGGGCGAATATGAAATTACTGATGTAAACCTGCACTACCTTAATCGCGGGAAATTAAATGTAAAAGTGATGAGCAGAGGCACAGCCTGGCTGGACACCGGCACCTTTTCATCGCTTATGGAAGCCTCTCAGTTTGTTCAGGTTATCGAAAACCGACAAGGCCTTAAAGTGGGCTGCATTGAGGAGGTGGCTTATCGCATGAAGTTTATTACCAAATCACAACTGCATGCCCTGGCTCAGCCCTTAATTAAAAGCGGCTATGGGGAATATCTGTTACATATTGACTAATTAAAATACATGATTTCTATATGATGACTCCAATAGAGGTATTTCAGCAAAAGATAAACGGGGCTTTGGCGGAGCTACCAGTTTTGGGTGAGCCTGCCGGTCTTTATCAACCCATTGTATATGCACTGGACCAGGGAGGCAAGCGTGTTCGTCCTCTGCTTACTCTTTTGGCCAACGAAATGTTTGGAGGTGCAGCCGATACAGCCATGCCGGCTGCCATCGCCATAGAAATATTTCACAATTTCACCCTGCTTCACGACGATGTAATTGACCAGGCACCGCTGAAAAGAGGGAAAGAAACCATTTATAAAAAATGGAACCTAAACACTGCCATTCTATCGGGCGATACCATGTTTGCCATTGCTTACGGCCGGCTTTCGCAAAGTGACCCCAGATTGCTTCCCGGATTAATGAAAGTTTTTACCGATACAGCCATTGAGGTATGCGAAGGCCAACAGTATGACATTGATTTTGAAGACTCTAACCAAATTACCATTCCGGCCTACCTCAACATGATACGGCTTAAAACTGCGGTACTGCTGGCAGCCAGCCTTAAAATAGGGGCACTCTCAGCAGATGCATCACCCGAAGATTGTGAAAACATCTACCAATGCGGTGAAAATCTGGGAATGGCCTTCCAACTTCAGGATGACCTGCTCGATGCTTTTGGAGAAACGGACCTTTTTGGCAAAAAAACAGGCGGCGATATCGTGGCCAACAAAAAAACTTATCTCTACTTAAAAACCTACGAAAAAGCCAGCGTAGAAGACAAGAAGCAATTGGACAACTGGTACGCGCAAACTACCAATGACGATGATAAAAAAATAGAAGAAGTCCTGAAATTGTATAGGAAGTATGCTGCCAAGGAAGAAACCGAAGGATTGATAACACAGTATTATGATCTTGCACTGCAACGCCTTGGTGCGGTTGCTGTATCAGATGAGCGGAAAGCTCCCCTGCTTGAACTGGCAAAAAATTTACTCAAACGGGAATATTAATCATTCCTCTCCCAGTTGTTCTCTTTTCTCAACTTCGAATGCCTCAAGCTCTTCATGCAGGGCTTCCCATTGCTTCATCTCCAGTTCAATCCGGTTTTGGATGGCTTCATAATGCTTGAAAAAATCAGGTGCAGCCAATTCTTCACTGTACTCATCCGGGTGTGACAGCATGTGGTCGTGCCTGTTGAGCTCGGTTTCCAATCGTTGAATTTCTGCTTCCGATTTTTCAATACGGGTCCGGATTTTGCGGCCTTCCTTCTCAAACTGCTTACGTTTCTCATAAATCATTTTGTTGTCGGAACCCGCAGAAGCTTCGGGGGCATTTATATCAGAAGTCGCTTTTGACGCTCCCAGTTCATTGAGCGACTGCATTTTACGTTTTTCGAGAAAATGATAAATATCTCCCAGATGTTGCTTTACCTGCCCGCCGGTAAACTCAAACAGCTTATCGGTCAGGCCCTGCAAAAAATCACGATCATGCGAAACTACTATGAGGGTTCCACCAAACATCAGCAAAGCATTTTTCAGGATATCCTTGGAAATCATATCCAGATGATTGGTGGGTTCGTCCAGTATAAGCAGATTCACGGGTGAGAGCAACAATTTGGCCAGTGCCAGCCTTGATTTTTCGCCACCTGACAATACTTTGACCTTTTTATCAATATCTTCACCACCAAACAAGAAGCTGCCAAGGATATTGCGTACTTTAGGCCTGATGTCACCCACAGCCACATCGTCAATGGTTTCAAATACCGTTCGCTCAGGGTCAAGCAGGTCGGCCTGATTTTGCGCATAATACCCAATTTTCACATTATGACCCAATTTACATTCACCCTGATGATCCAGCCCTTCGGCCAAAATTTTAGCCAGGGTGGTTTTCCCTTCACCATTTTTGCCCACAAAGGCCACGAAGTCGTTGCGCTCAATGGCAAAGTTAACATCAGCAAACACCTTGTGGTTTCCGTAGTATTTTGTCAACTCAATCGCCTCCACCACCACCTTACCTGAGGGTGGTGCATCGGGAAACCGAAAGTGAATGCTACTCTTATCCACATCATCTACCTGCACGCGCTCCATTTTATCCAGCATTTTAACCCTGGACTGCACCTGTTTGGATTTTGTGGCTTTATACCTGAACCTTTCAATAAATCTCTCTATTTCAGCCAGTTGTTTTTGCTGATTGTTGAATGCCATGATTTGCTGCTCCCGCTGCACTTCGCGTTGAATAACATATTCGCTGTATGACATCTTATAGTCATAGATTCGACCCATAGAAATTTCGATGGTCCGGCTGGTAACATTATCCAAAAAAGCGCGGTCGTGCGATACCAGAATCACCGCACTCTTTGATTGTTTCAGGTATTCTTCCAACCATTGAATACTCTCAATATCCAAATGATTGGTAGGCTCATCCAGCAACAGCAGATCAGGCTTTCTCAAGAGCAAACGTGCAAGTTCCACCCGCATGCGCCAGCCACCGCTAAACTCAGCCAGGCTACGATGAAAATCTTCGGCTACAAAACCCAGTCCAAGCAATACTTTTTCGGTTTCTCCTTCCATTTCGTTGCCACCCAGAAGCGAAAAACGCTCGTTGGTTTCGTGCAGGTTATCAATCATCTGAAGATAGGATGTATCCTGGTAATCGGTGCGCTTTAAGAGCTGCTGATTATAATCGTTGATGCGTTGTTTTAATTTTAATGCTTCTTCAAATGCTTTTAAAGTCTCTTCAAATACAGTACCTGCACCAGTGGTGCGCATTTCCTGCCTGAGGTAACCCACACTCATGTTGTTCGGCCTTGATACCGACCCTGCCTCCGGCTCCATTTCGCCATTTATTATGCGCAAAAGCGTAGTCTTTCCTGCACCATTGCGACCGACCAACCCTACCCTTTCACGCTCATTAATCAAAAATGAAATGTCGTTAAACAGGTACTCTCCCGTAAAGTAAACCGATAAATTATTGACTGAGAGCATGCCGCAAAAAGTAAAATAATATTAAACTGCAAAGGTATTACATCTTAACGACAAGATTTACCTGCCATTGGTTTAAAACTCAAACTAAGTGTAAGAGAATCACTCACTGCAAAACAGAGCATCATTAAACTTACTCATGTTTATCACGAAAACAAGTTCATTTATTGTTGGTCAAAAGTATTCTTTTTATAGAATATGCGGATTCTTTAAATTCGGGTGCGTTTGATAATTGAATACAGACGTTTGATAAGTTGACCAATTTCTACTTTTTAAATGTTGCATCTTTGTAATGTGAACAGCAAATAAATTATGGGATGGAACGGTATATTATAGAGATATTGGAAAAAGTCAGTTTTGACAACACCTTGTTTCGCAAGGAGTTAATCAAATCCCGGAGGTGGTTAACCTTTGAGGAATGGACTATAGTAAAAAAATGGGTATTAGCGAACCATTCAGAGAAGTTGGATGCATATACATCCTACAAATTACATTCACTTGAGACTTTCGTAGTTTAATTCAGGTAAACGCATTCACATTTAGTTAAACGAGCGGGGTTGTCTTTAAAAAGACAACCCTTTTGCTTTAGCTGTCTGCTTATTGAAACATTTTTCATACTTTTGTGTTGTCCAACTGCGGATGGTTGATAAATCAGGAAATCTGTGCCGTTAAAAAATAATTCAAATCAGGTATTTATGAAAAAACTTCTCATTTCTTTTGTATTGATACTGTCTATTACAGTTCTCAAAGCGCAAAACACCTCCGATTTATTCACAGAAAAATACACCAGTGGGTTCGACATTTTTACCGATATCATTATGGATGCACCGGATGGCATTGATTTCAGAGCTTTTAGTCCGGGTGTAAACATATATGGTATGCGTACCTTTCCGGTAAAAGAGAGCAATTTTGCTTTCGCAGTTGGCTTAGGCTTAGGCATTCATAATATTTTCAGCAATGCCGTATTGAATGACACCATGGGCGTTTCGTATTTTACTCCTATCCCTGATAAAGCTGCTTCGGGAGGTAAACTGAGTTACAAAAAGAGTAAATTAACCCTTACTTACCTTGATTTACCGGCCGAAATAAGGTTTAAATCGGCTGCCGGATTCAGGGTAGCTTTAGGAGTAAAAGTTGGTTTATTGGTGGATGCCCATACCAAGTATAAAGGCGACGATTTAATCACCGGCAAAAAAACGAAGTTAAAGCAGGGATATGTTCCCCATATAGCTACCTGGCGTTTTGGCCCTACCGTGCAAATAGGCTACAAGTGGATAAATCTGATAGGTTATTACTCGGTTACAAAGATATTTGATGAGAATGCAGGCCCCGAAATTTATCCAATTTCGATAGGACTGGCCTTGCGTCCTTTTTAGTTACAATAAAAAAACGGCACTCATTATTAATGCTCCGGCAATGAATCCCGCGTAAACCTGCGCGGGATTGTGCGTTTTTAGTGCCAGCCTGGCAAAACCTCCTAAGCCGGAAAGCAGTATCATAAAAAGGAAAAGTACCGGCGAATTCAGGAACCCTGTATAATAGAGCATGCAAAAAGCGCCGCTCATTCCTCCAAGCCCGAGCATATGTGCACTGATTTTCCAAAAAAGGGTTATCACCGCAGCAAACGTCACCAGTATGGCGCCTCCCAGTATCAGCCGTTGATATACCGGCGGCAAATCCTGATTGTTCAATAGAAAAAATGTAGTGAAATAGGCAAGGGCTGTGAATACGTAAGGTAGAATACGTTCGCTCCGGTTTTCGAGTGCCACTCCTGAAATCAGATGCCGGCGTGCCATAAACCAAACTATCAGGGCGGGCAAAAGAGCCGTATTGATAAAGACCATTGTCAACAAAGCAATTCTCAAGGCTTTGGGTAGGATAAGCACGAAATAAACATCCTGACTAAAGAAAAACAGGAGTGAGTATGTTGGCATCAGCACCGGATGCAACAGCCATGAAAGAAAGCGGGCTATATTTTTCTCCATAAGCAGTATTTACCAGGGTAATTTATTGTAGGGATCAGAACCGGCATCCGGCACAGGTTGATCTATGACGGCTTCATCATAAATCTCAAATCCGTTTTTAATATAAAAGTTGAGGGCCGAAGGATGATCCAGATTACAGGTATGCAGCCAAAGTTTTGAAATGTTTCGCTGCCAGGCATGACGAATAATGTATCGCATAAAAGAAGTTCCCAATCCCTTTCCGGTAAAATCAGGGGTAAGTCCAAAATATACCACTTCCGTACTATAATCGGAATGAATATCAAGCTCAGCAAAACCACCAGGTACTCCATTGATGTACAGTACAAAAAATTCATTCATCGGATCCTGCAGGATTTCTTCCAACTCACTATGGGGCAACATCAGCCGGTTATACCACTGGAAATGACGGCCCACTTCAGTATATAAAAAAAGATAAAACGAACGCGTTGGTTTAATGGCTTTTATAACCATTACGCCCTTTGGAAGTTTGCTGATTAAATTTTCCGGTACCTGTGTTTGCTGCAGCCACCATGTTTTGGTTTTAATTTCAAGCATAGCCGATTATCTTGCAAAAGTTTTTCCTTGTGATACCTGCATTAGACTATCCAGATGGACTACCAGCGAATTTCCTGCAAAAACCAGACTATCACCGATAAAGAAAAAGTCATTGTCATAAAAAAGTGGTTGAACAGGCTGATTATTGCCCATTTCAGCAATAAATTTTTTACGGGCCGGCGTCATTTTGTGGCCATAAACAGCGTCTTTTAAAACATAACTGCTACCTTTAAAGTTTGATTGTTCAAATTTTTCTTTGATGCTCTTAAAATCGTAGGATTCGGAGATCAGCATAAATGACAAACCGGGATACGCCTCAGCTTTTGCAGCATACACGGAAAGGTTTTCACAGCTTTCAGCGCTGCAAAATGGCCGCCACAATCTAACCCAGGTAAATGGAGATTGCCGGACAACATCAAAAATATCATTTCCATCTACTTCAACCAGGGTCTGTGTTCCGGGGTTCCATTCACGATGTATCAACTGATTATTAAAGTGCTCTATTTGTGTTTGTTGCTCCGGCCTTAAAGTACGGTAGTTGTTTTCATTAATGATAACACAGCCCTGAGCCAAACCCACGAGGCAAAGCAGGCAAATGATGTTTTTTAATCTTAAAAACCACTGAGGTTTAAATATGTAAATCATGGCAGTATAATTAGGGCAGCGCTCTCTTTATTAAACTTACTCCTTACGGTAACATAATAATGCCCCGGTGAAAGAGCAGAAACATCGAGTATAAACCTCCTGTTTGTAGCAGCTATTTTGTGGGATTGCAGTATGGCTCCATGGGCTGAAGTTATGGTAACGACAGCTTCATCGTTAAAATTTCTTTCAACCTCCACTGTTTTTTTGCCGGGATTTGGCGTAATGTGTAGCTGAAAATTCCGGCCGGGATGGGGTGCGCCGGTTCCCACCCAGGCTTCATCCCACACTGCAAGTGTATAATCCCCGGGCAAAAGTAGAGGGACGGTAATGAAGCCAATCTGCCATGCTCCTGTCCGGGTAAATGGGATGCTTCTCCACGGATAACGGGGGTTTTCACGATATAAAATTACCAATGAGTCGGAAGATTTATGGATCAATTCATTGTCGAGTGCGTTGGTTCTGTTAAATGAAAATATCCCACTGCCCGAAAACCCCGGAGCAAATATGCCTTCAATTGTCCAGTAACGGTTTTGGCTTAAAGTAAGACCCGAAATCGGTATCTGTAGGCTATCGGCGGCTACCCAATGGTGAGTAACTCTAATCCATGAAGTATCATTCCCCGAGAGTACATTCAACCTAAAGTATGTATTGGGATAATCATATCCTCCGGGTTGTATAATGGTTTTGTAATTATCGGTCGTGGCATCCGCGAATTCTTCCTCAAGGTCACACATCACCAGTACGGGTTCAAAGGGCACATCAAAATTAACCGAGCCGTTGGACCCCTGAAAAGATGCTTTGCGGGTAATTGTATCGCGCTGCGCGCTCATAAAAGTAAGATTGGTGCGTACATCTCCCGCCGGAACCGTTGCACCTCTGAGTTTTTGTTTAAGGAAAACTTTCACGTTAAAAGAATTGTACGCAGGCACCACGCTGAATGAATCAACCGACACATGATTGTACCCGGGTCCGAAAACATGAAAATCAAAGAATGGCACCAGATTTATTCCGGTGTAATCACTCAGGAAATCCCTCAATTGATATGAGTTCACAGGCTGAAATGCATATGCGTTGAGGTATGCTTTTACGCCGCCAAAAAACAGACTATCACCTAAATAAGCGCGCAACCCCTGCACCACCATGGCCCCTTTGTCGTAAATGTGGGTTCCGTAGGTAAGATTAGAAGGCATGGGCGACAAAGGCAGATATCCCCCTTCGCTTATATGTGCAAAGCGCAATACTTCCTGCATCATATTGCGAAAAGGAGCTTTAGCGGTTTCGGCATTGTACAGCTTTTCACGCATCAGGCGCTCGCTCCACCGCGCCCAACCTTCATTCAGCCACATATCAGCATCAGAAGAACAGGTTACCATATCGCCAAACCACATGTGTGAGAACTCATGCGCATAGAGCCATTCATCGGTCAAATTCCCATTGATGCTGCTATGCGGATAAAATATGTTTTCAGCATGCTCCATAGCTCCAAGAGCGGTGCCGGTGATGCCGATACGCTCAAAAGGATACGCTCCGAAACATTCTTCATAAATAGCTGCTATCTGTTTCAGGTGTTGAAATGAACCCGCGATCTTTGCGGTATCCTGCGGACGTACAAAATACATTACCGGAATGGTATCTTCCAGGCCGGCATAACTGTCTTCAACCAATGCATAAGGTCCCACAGCTACGGAAGCCAGATATGTGGGCAGAGTCCGAAGCGATTTCCAATGAAACACCCGGGTACTGTCAGTAAAAGCTGAAACCGACTGAAGTATTCCTCCACAGGCAGCCACGTTTCCATTTTTTACCTCGATATGATAATCGTAAAATGCCCTGTCAACAAAGTCATCCACACATGGAAACCACGCTTTTCCCAGGTTGTGCGGAACGGACTGGAAGCCTACACCCAGGTTAAAAGCATAATTTCCTTTAAAATGAAATCCACCCCACGACTCGCTAAAGGGATTGCCATGATAGTAAACCACCACCTGTGAGGTGTCACCAGAGATTAAAGCCTGGGGAAGAATAATTTGAAGATAATCACCCACATGAGTAAAAGGCAGATACATCCCGGCTGTATTTTTAACAGAGTCCACCGTCAATTTGCGTAAATTTAATCCCAACTGATGAACCATGGGTTGCGGGGTGGTAAATTCAATTTCAGTACGCCCTTTAATGGTCTGATTAACAAAGTCAGTAACCTCCAGATGAATATTATAATGCACCACATCAACGGTGTCACTCAATGCCTGAGCCCTGAGCTGATGATGATTATGTGCAGATAGCTGTAACCCCGTAAAGCAAAGCAGCGTCAAACCAACAAGGACAAATTGTTTGAAATTAATGGAAACATTCATGCAAAAACCCGGTTTAATCTTAAAATTTTGTGTAAAATTAACTGAAAACTGCCAATTAAAATCATAATTTTGACAAAGTAAATTGTTGTTCAGAAGAATGTGTCCGTTAATGGAGTGTACCATGCACGTTTGCGAACATCCAGCAACTGCTTTTCATCTTTAACACACTCACAATCAATTAATAGTAAAATTGGCACAATATTTAACAACAAACTGTAGCACACCGAACATTTAAACACACCGATATGCGTAAATTACAGCTAATAGTTATTTTTACAGGTTTTATACTTTTGATTGCATCTGACGCAGTAGCTCAGAAGTTATGGAGTCTGGAGGAATGCGTTAATCATGCCCTGGAAAACAATCTTCAGATAAAAAAACAGATGCTGCTGGTAGAAGCTTCCAGGGCTGATGTGTTGCAGTCAAAGCTGGATTTGCTTCCGGGAATTACGGGCAATGCTTCGCATGCCTACAATTACGGACAAACTGTGGATCGATATACCAATCAGTTTGCTACCAGCCGGGTGCAATCCAATAACTTCTATCTTCAATCGGGCATTACCTTGTTCAATGGTTTTCAAAAGCTAAATCTCATCAAACAAAATCAGTTGGATTTAATGGCCACACGTGAGGAAGCAGATAAATTTATGAACGACATATCACTGAATATTGCCACTATTTATCTTCAGGTGCTTTTTTACAAGGAGTTGGTAGACATCCGGGCAAACCAGATGGAGATTACACAACAGCAGGCTGACCGCATGAAAAAGCTGGTTGACGCCGGCACCATGGCTCAGGGCGATTTGTTTACCATTGAGGCTCAACTTGCCGGAGAAGAATCGGGGCTGGTGAGTGCACAAAACGACCTGGAACTCTCGCTACTTACCCTAAGTCAATTGCTGGATCTGCCTTCTGCGGAAGGTTTTGATATTGAAAAACCGGATATTAAGATGGAAGGCAATCCGGGCATGGCATATAATCCCGAGGAAGTATACCGGATAGCTGCGGGTCATATGCCTGAAATAAAGGCTGCTGAATATCGGATGCAAAGCAGTGAATATCAATTGTCGCGGGCCCGCGGTACTTACTACCCTTCTCTGGCCTTAAGTGGAAGCTGGGGAACCGGATACTCGGGTGCCAGCACCATTATCGACCAGATCTCTATGGGCGAACCTCAGCTTATAGGCTATGCAGAAAATCCCGGCAGCGACCCACTTAATGTGTATGTTTATCAGGAAAGATACACTACCAAAACCAAGCCCTGGGGAGATCAAATCAGTGACAATAACAACCAAACCATAGGCTTATATCTTACCATCCCCATACTTAACGGCTGGCAAAGCCGAACTATGGTGAGCAAATCAAAAATTGCACTTGAGTCTTCCCGCATTGACCTTGATTTACAAAAACTGGCCTTGCGTAAAACCATTCAGCAAGCATGGGCGGATGCAAATGCGGCATTGAAAAACTATTATGCTGCTGAAAAAAAGCAATCGGCCACCCGTGAATCTTTTCGTTATGCAGACCAAAAATTCAACGTGGGTATTATGAATTCAGTAGATTATAATAATGCCAAAAAAGATTTCACCAACGCGGAATCAGAAGTCCTGCAAAACAAATACGATTATGTGTTCAAAAAAACGGTGCTTGATTTTTATATGGGAAAACCGCTATCGCTCAAATAATACAGTAAAATCACCCCAACATTCCGGGTGATTTTTAATTTTTTGTCTGGTTTGAAGCATTTAATGCATAAATATACCAGAGGAGCTTGAAAATATGTACTTTTATAGCATGAAAAGGTTTATCGCATGAAGAGAAAAAATATCACCCGATGGGGCATAGCATTGTTGGTAGTTTTAATTGTTGTTTTGGCCGTTGCGCGTAAGCAGGGATGGATTGGGAAAGAAGATACTACCGAGGTAACAGTGGATGTTGTTGAAAAACGAAGCATTGTTGAAACGGTTTCCGCCAATGGAAAGATTCAGCCTGAGATTGAAGTTAAATTGTCGCCCGATGTGAGCGGTGAAGTAGTTGAACTATACGTAAAGGAGGGAGATCAGGTAAAGCAGGGAGACCTGCTGGCAAAAATTGATCCCAAGATTTATGCTTCAAACTACGACCGTTTGATGGCTGCACTCAATACCCAAAAAGCCAATCTAGCCAATTCCATGGCAAGGGTTTCTCAGGTTAAAGCACAATTCATCAACGCAGAAGCAAGCTTTAAACGCAACGAAACGCTGTTTAAACAAAATGCCATTTCTGCTGCGGATTACGATGCCGCAAAATCGGCCTATGAAGTGGCCAAAGCCGAAGTAAATGCCGCCGAACAAAGTGTAAAGGCTGCCGAATACTCGGTGAAGAGCTCTGAAGCAGCATTAAAGGAGGCCAGCGAAAACCTTTACAAAACCTCTATATATGCACCTGTTGATGGTACGGTTTCAAAACTAAATGTAGAAAAGGGGGAAAGGGTGGCCGGAGCTTCTCAATTTTCATCGGGAACAGAAATCTTACGTATTGCCAACCTGGCGGTAATGGAAGTAATTGTAAGTGTAAATGAAAATGATATTGTTCGGGTATCCATAAACGACACCGCCCTGGTTGAAGTTGATTCCTACCTGAACCGCAAATTTAAAGGAATAGTAACGCAAATTGCCACTTCGGCAAATGTTGCCGGCACCAGTGTGGATCAGGTTACCAATTTCGATGTTAAGATACGGATGATACCGGCTTCTTATGCCGATCTGAGCATTGAAGGCCAGGCTGCAGCCTCACCTTTCCGTCCCGGAATGTCAGCCACGGTGGATATTCAAACCGAAAGAGCCGATGATATTCTGGCCGTACCCATTCAGGCTGTTACCACCAGAAGCGACTCCTTGTCCGATGGCAGGCAATCAGCAGATTCGGGTATGAGTGCACAACAAGACAGCGAAGCCGAAAATTATAAAGCGATGGATACTGACGCACAACCTGAATATGTTTTTGTGGAGCAGGACGGCTATGCCCGGATAAAACCAGTGAAAACAGGTATTCAGGACAACACACACATACAGATAATTGAAGGTTTGAATGCTGGTGATAAGGTTATTAGCGGCCCATACCGTGCGGTCTCCAAAACACTTAAGGATGGGGACAAAGTGGAGGTAGTATCAAAAGAAGCGCTGTATAAGAAGAAATAAGCCGAAAAATGCCGACTTTATTATGTATTGAAACCGCCACGGCAGTATGCAGCGTTGCATTGGTACGTCAGGGACGGGTTGCTGGTTTACGCGAAACCAATACCACCAATAGCCACGCTGCCAAAGTGGCTGTTTTTATTGATGAATTGATTCGTGAACATCTCAACAGTGCTTCGGGGCTTGACGCAGTGGTGGTAAGCAGTGGCCCCGGCTCCTACACCGGCCTTCGGATAGGTGTTTCAACCGCCAAAGGCCTGTGTTACGCCCTGGATGTTCCGCTTATTGCCATAGAAACACCATTAAGCATGGCATATGGCATGAAAATGATCGCTGTTTCCCCTCAAAAATTGCCCCTGATTTATGCACCCATGATTGATGCCCGCCGCATGGAGGTATATACTGCACTCTATAATCCTGAGATGGAAACAATAAAGGCGGTAAATGCACAGATTATCCGGCAGGATACTTTTGATGATTTAATTCATGACCACCAGATTATCCTGGCAGGAGACGGGGCAGCAAAATGCAAGGAGTTGCTTAATCACCCCAATTTCATTTACCTGGATGAGTTCAGAAACTCTGCCGCCCATATGGCTGAGGCTGCCACACGGCGGTTTGAGCAGCAACAATTTGAAGATGTTGCTTATTTTGAACCTTTTTATCTTAAAGATTTTATTGCCGGCAAGCCCAGGGTTAAAGGGCTGGATTAATATTCCTCCGCCAGCTTTTTCATGGTTCTTTCCCGGTTTATTTTTTCATTTTCTCCTTCTTCAAAAGCCGGTACGCAATAAATATGGTCGGGCAACTCAGTTTTTTTGAGAATCCCCACCAGCTTTACGCGAATCTCATCAATATATGTCTGAGTACAAGGTTCCGGTTTTTCTATCACCAGCACAGGCACTTCACCCAGTTTGACATCGGAGACCGAAGCAATAAAAAAACGGTTTGAAATGAGTGAAGCAATCTTTTGTTCAATAACCTCCGGAAACAGTTTAACACCTCCACTATTGATAACATTATCATATCTTCCCAACCAGCGAAACTTTGAGGGAGAAACAATATGTACTACATCATTGGTTACTACAGGATTTTTATCAAGATATGGCACGTTGGCCACCAGGCATCCTCTGCCATCCGTAGAAATAGTAATGCCGGGGAGCAGACTGAAATTCCGGCTGAAAGCTTTGCCCGATATTCTGCGTGCAGCAATGTGGGTAATGGTTTCAGTCATCCCATAGGTGGCAAACACCCGGTTTTTTAATGTCTTAATCCTGCTTTCCAGGGAAGGAGCTATGGGAGCACCACCAATAATCAGGGTATCAATGGCTTCCAGCTTCGGTTTTAGCACTTCCCTATTGAGTGAGTTCATCACCTGTACCGGCAACATGGCGGCAAAATCAATGTTTGTTTCCGAAGAGATAAATTCCAGGGGCGATTGGTTTGGAGGTACGATGATCAGATTCATTTGATACACCATGGCCCTCACCACCATCATCAGACCGGCTATATAGCCTGCCCGCAAACAAAGCAGGGCCTGCGCTCCTGTCTTTAAGTTAAAAAACTCCCCGGTAAGCCTGGCAGAAGCAATCATCGCCTTTTTGGATATGGCCATGGTTTTCGGCAGCCCGGTTGAGCCTGAAGTTGTTACATTAATGTATGGATGGCTGTCGATCCATTGAATTAGAAACCGGCCCAGACTGTGTTTCCACTCTTCTGCTTCCTGCCTGCTGAGTGTATGCGCATATTCCAGCAATTGAGTACGGTTGAGGTGCCGGCCTGAAAGTGTAAGTTCAGCAGGTATGTCATTCATCGTTTCAGGCATTCAGAATTTTAATATCCCAATCCAGATTGTTATTATAAAAGAGTGCACCTTGCTTCACCTGCAGAAGCGATTTCAGGTTGTTGGTGTACAAACTACCCGTACCCAGTCCTTGTGGCATAGCATTACCAAGTGTTGCCGTCCATTGTGCAATGGCATTGAGTCCTATGTTCGACTCCAGCGCTGAGGTCACCCACCAGCCTATGCCTCGTTCCCGCGCCAGATCAATCCATTGGTGTGAAGCGGCAAAACCGCCCAGTAAACCCGGCTTTAGAATAACATATTGAGGTTCAATACTATCCAGCAGCTTTGTTTTATCAGACAATGTATGCACACCGATCAATTCCTCATCCAATGCCACGGGAATGGGCGAATGCCGGCAAAGTTCCGCCATGTGGGCTATTTGTCCGGTTTTTATAGGCTGTTCAATGGAATGGATATCAAATGCTGCCAGCTTCTCCAGTTTTTTCATCGCTTCTTCCGGCGTAAAGGCACCGTTGGCATCAAGCCTGATGGTGATTTGCTCCGCAGTATACCTGTGGCGAATATGTTTAAGTATGCTGAGTTCAGTATTAAAGTCAAGGGCACCCACTTTCATCTTTAACACCTTAAATCCCTGTAAAAGTTTCTGTTCCAACTGCTGCAGCATGAACTGTTCATCCCCCATCCATATAAGCCCATTGATGGGAATTGAGCGTTCGCCACGGGTAAAAGGAGTATCAAAAAGCAGCCGTTGGCCACCGGAAGCCAGATCAAGCAAAGCGGTTTCCAGGGCAAAATCAATAGAAGGCCATTCCCCGGGTTGTGTGGCGGGCAAATGCCCCATTTTGTTTATTTCATCCACCAACTGATTGAGCCTCTCGTGGTAGCCTGGTCTGTCATCAAAACTAAGGCCCGGAATGGTTCCACACTCTCCTATCCCTTCAACCGAAGGGTTCTGAGTATGCTTAATGCTTAAATAATAAACTGTTTTATGACGCAGCACCCCTCTTGAGGTGCCGGCAGGCTGTTTAAACTGAAGCTGATGTTTGACTACCCGGGCTTTCAGCATACATTACAACATTAAACTGAATCCAAAAAAAAGAACAGTAAAAAACGTACCTATGGCCAGTATCCTGAGTTGCGGGTCCAAAGCCGCCGGTTCGGTATTGTTGAAGACCACATTCAGGTGCTTACCGAAATAAAAAACCATCACCAGGTAAATAAACTGACCTGCATGCTTATAGCGCAGTAGCGTATAGACCATTAATGCAACCAATGCCCCTATGACCAGAAATGCATGATATTTATGAGCCCACCGGCTTCCCATGGCTACTACCAGGGTTCGTTTTCCCGAACTGGTATCTCCTTTCACGTCACGCATATTGTTCACATTAAGTACGGCTGTACTGAGCAGGCCAACCGAGGCAGCCGGCAACCACGAAGAAGGTGGGATGTAACCTGTATGTAAATAATAGGTACCCACCACGCCGGTGAGTCCAAAGAACAGAAATACAAACAGATCTCCCAGTCCCTTATAGCCGTAGGGTCTGCTACCTGCAGTGTAAACAATTGCCGAAATAAGCGCTGCTATACCAAGAACCAGAAACATAAGCCAATCCACCGATGGATAGAAGCCAACGCCCATACCAATAAGTGCAATGCCTGACAGTAGTGCCAGAATAGAAACGATAATGACGGCAATTTTCATGTTTTTGAGCGAAATGGCTCCACTTTGAACGGAGCGGGCAGGCCCGACACGCTGGTGATTATCTGCGCCATTAACAGTATCCCCATAGTCATTGGCCAGATTGCTCAATACCTGTAAAAACAGGGTGGTTGTGAGCGCGAGTACAAATACGGGCCACTTAAATTTATGGTCATTCCAGGCCACAAAGCTACCCATTAGCGTACTTGAAAAAGCCAGGGGTAGGGTTCGGGGCCGGGCAGCATGCACCCAGGCAACAACAGATCTATTTTTCATTGAATGAAACCATCGAAATACAATTCATTATCAGGGGAACTTAGGAAACTTTTGGAAGTCGGGCATTCGTTTTTCGAGGAATGCATTTTTACCTTCCTGGGCTTCCTCGGTCAAATAATAGAGCAGGGTTGCGTTGCCGGCCAGTTCCTGAAGTCCGGCCTGCCCATCGAGTTCGGCGTTCAGGGCAAGCTTTATCATGCGCAGGGCCAACGGGCTTCGCTGCATCATGGTCTTACACCATTCAACCACTTCATCCTCAAGTTTATCAAAAGGAACGACTTTGTTCACCAGCCCCATTTCCAATGCTTCCGCGGCAGAGTACTGCCTGCATAGAAACCATATTTCGCGGGCTTTTTTCTGGCCTACAATTCTGGCCAGATATGAAGACCCAAAACCTCCATCAAAGCTGCCGACTTTTGGGCCGGTTTGTCCAAAAATTGCATTATCGGAGGCAATGGTCAGATCGCATACTACATGCAGCACATGGCCGCCACCTATGGCATAACCATTTACCATGGCTACCACCGGCTTGGGCAACGATCGAATGAGCTTTTGCAAATCCAAAACATTCAAACGGGGCACACCATCTTTTCCCACGTATCCTCCATGGCCTTTAACGTTTTGGTCGCCCCCGCTGCAGAAAGCCTTGTCGCCTGCTCCGGTTATAACGACTACGCCCACATTTTCAGCTTCGCGGCAATAACGCATGGCATCAATCATCTCTTTTACAGTTTCAGGAGTAAAAGCATTGTGATAACGTGGCCTGTTGATGGTTATGCGGGCAATGCCATCAAAAAAGTCAAACTTAATCTCTTCGTATTCTTTTATGGTTTCCCAGTTACGTTTATTTGTCATGATTTAATATAATTAAAGTAATCTTTCAACACCTGAGCACTAAGTTTGTTTGGTGTAAATATTTCAAGTAATGCTGCCCGGCTATTTTCATTAAAAAAAGTCTCCAGTGCATCTATTAACTCAGCTTCAGTAAAGGCTTTTGTATAGGTCAACCCGAAACCCCGCGCCAAATCTTCTCCTTTTAGCTGATGGGTGGCTTCAATAAACGGCTCCAATTCTTTAAAGCGGTCAGGGCCCGGGATAACCCGGAAAATATTGCCTCCACCATTGTTCATCAATATAATCTTTAAATTTGAAGGAAGCGCTGCATTCCACAGTGCATTGCTGTCGTAAAAAAAGCCAATATCGCCTGTAATTACAATCACCGGGTCCGCGCTTAGCATTGCCGCACCCGCTGCAGTAGAAACACATCCATCAATTCCACTTGTACCCCGGTTGCTTTGCACAGGATACCCGTTAAGATTATTAAACAATTGACCGTAACGCACGGGTGTGCTGTTTCCCAAAAAGAGCATTCCCTTGGCAGGCAGCCTGTTAAATATCAGTTCGTAAGCCTTAAAATCAGAAAATGGCAGGGTGGTAAGAAATTGGCTATGCCTTAGCTGACGTTCAATGACTCTTTGTTTCCACCTTTCTGCAAAATCATCAGACCCCGCTATTGCGGATTGGACAAGCTGTTCCAGAAACTTTTCGGGTTGCACAGGCAGGGTATAGGTCAGCGCATGATAGGTGTCCATATGAAAGGCTTCGATATCCGGATTTACGTGCCAGTGATGGCAAGGCTTCATTTGCCGAAACAGTGTTTTAATCTTTTTGGAAACAATGGCACCTCCAATCGTAAGCAGCAATTCAGGGCGAAATGAGGATGCCGGGTTCATTCCCTCTATGATTGTATCAATACACCCTATGAAGGATTCATTATTCATATTTGAAGTAGATTCAAACATAACCACCACCGATTTATCGCTTGCAAGTTGCCGCAGCCGGTCTGTGAGGCCATGGCCTACCGGGAGCTGCCCTACCAGCACAAGCTTTGAAGAACAACCATTCCAGATGGAAACCAGCGTTTCCATTGCCTCAGCAGAGACCTCATTTACAACCGGAGCGAGAGAAGGTATCCTGATATCTTTAAATAAGTGATGAAATTCGATATCGTATAGGGGTTCTTTTAATGGCACATTCAGGTGAACCGGGCCGGCAACAGGAAAGCGGGTACGATCAATAGCTTCAGCGGTGAGCCTGACAAAATAACCGGTTTGCTGAGGGTCATCTTCAAGCGGGAACAACAGGAAACTTTTGCGGATATAATTTGCAAATATGCCTGATTGCCTGATGGTTTGCCGATCGCCCTGATCAATCCATTCTACAGGCCGGTCGTCAGTAATAACCAGCAAGGGTATTTGCTGATAATAGGCTTCGGCAATTGCCGGTGCATTGTTGAGCACAGCGGTACCGGAAGTGCACAAAATGGCCACTGTTTCACCGGTTACCAATGCCATGCCAAGGGCATAATATGCTGCACTTCGCTCATCCACAATAGCATGTAATTTTAAACCCGATATACGGTTGAACCGTATGATGGCAGGGGCATTACGCGAGCCGGGAGATACCACCACATGACGGATCCCTTTACGAATCATTATCTCACCCAATAGCCCTAAATGTACGTTACTCATTTTCTAAAATCATAGTTTTCGCCGGCTAATTTCAGCATTTTTCAATCGCATCCAACAAGGTACGGCTCTTAAGTAAGGTTTCGTTCCACTCATCCTCCGGCACGGATTCCAGGGTAATGCCTCCCCCTACATAGATAAGAGCATATTTATCAACGATCTGCAGACAACGCAGGTTAACAAATAAGGCTGTATCCTGACTGCCCACATTTACCGGGCCTGTAAAACCGGTGTAAAATTCGCGTTTATAATTTTCAAGCCCGGCAATTACTTTCAGTGCCTGATTTTTTGGCCAGCCACAAACTGCAGGTGTAGGATGCAAGCGCTCAAGAAACGCGCCTGCATCATCCTGAGACAAAGTAGCGCTAAAGTCGGTACGCAGGTGTTCTACCGGCCCTGCCTGTGAAGTATAAGTCGCCGATTGTTGCAGCCCATCTGCACCAAATGACCCAAAAAGTTCTTTAATGTAATTGCTAACCCACTGCTGCTCCATCAGCTCTTTATGGGTCCACTGACCAACAGTACCGGCTTTACGGGTAGCAGCCAATGCCATTGTTCTTATTCTCCCGTTTGATATAGCAGCCAATAATTCAGGCGTTGCCCCGGCCCATAAACCTTTTCCGGGCAAATATACCAGGTAAACAAAAGCCAGGGGATAATTGATGCAAAGCTGCTTAAACAGTAAAGCCGGATTAAAGCCATTCGGGAGTTGGTGAGAAACCACCCTTGACAGCACCACTTTGGATATTTCTCCACTTTTGATATGTTGGATAGCGTCATGCACCCGCGCCATGTATTCACTTTTGGAAGCAGATTTAATATCCTTTGAGGGAAGGGGATACTTTTTATTAGCTGCTTCAATGGATAATGGTTCAAAGGTAAACCCCCGGCGGTACCACTGACTCTGTATGAGGCAAGCCGGCTCCCCGGGTTCAAAAGGTGCAAAAATGTATCCGGATGTTAAAGTATTCAATTGCCGGATACTATCAAGCTGCTGAACCTGTTCAATGGATCCTGCTATTGTTTCGGGCGCTTCGGCGCCGGGTAACCGCCAGGATGCAAAGGCTGTTGCAGTTCCGGTTAATGTTGATTGCAGCTCACTGAGTTCAGAAAAAGTAAATGCGCTCATTGAGATTTTTCTTCATTAGGCAAAACCATGATGGTTAATCGTGACAAACAAACCATTTGTTC
>JAQVEI010000218.1 GCA_028697695.1 Lentimicrobiaceae bacterium | reverse complement strand
AAGGTAAGAAAGCAATCCCCGGTTTAGGACTTACTGATGGGGTAGGCTTCTCGATTGTGTTTTGGCAGCCATCCTTTCTCCAATGTTCATTAAAAGATTAATCAAATAAAAGTTATCAACACGAAAGTCCGGGTGAGAGAGCAAGCTCTTTGTGGCTGTTCCGAAAGACAACTGCTATGTGCTTGCTGTGTGTCGGCAGAAAATACCGGAAGAAAAAAATATTATCATTTGGTTATTGATTTGAATATGTGTACTTTTGGGATTAAATATTAGTTTCCTGTATAAGCATAAATGATTAACAAATAAATTACATTAATCGGGATTACAATACCTGATCAAATTTTTGGTAAGCAGCCAATAAATAGAACTTTATCTCTTTTTTATTTAATCACAGGTATAGTGGTGAGTCTTTAAAACTAAAATGATGAACCGGTATTTTAGCGTTTTCAAAAGTTTTGCTGACTTTAAAGGCCGGGCAGGTAGAAGTGAATTCTGGATGTTCTATTATATTAATTTCCTCCTGTTTTCTATTGCTGTACTGCTTGATGATATCATAGGATTTAGAGTGAATAGCTATTTGTGTCTTGTTGTTTTGTTTGCACTTTTAATTTTAACCCCATCACTTGCAGTTGCCGTCAGAAGATTGCACGATATTGGCAAAAGTGGCCGGTATTTATTCCTCGGGTTAATTCCGGTAGTAGGTATTGTATGGCTGCTGGTTTTGTTAAGCCGGCCAGGGCAGATAGCAGAAAATACATATGGGGATATACATCAGCTTGAATCAACCACCGTCTCACCCGGGGAGCAAATTATATTTATATACATTGTATTGGCTTTCGCCAGTCAATTTTTTTATTCCGTGTTACCGAAATTAAATCATGATCTCTGGCTGGCTGAATATGAGTTGATCAACAACTCATTAATACTGCTGCTGGGGGTTATCCCTATGGCGCTATCCTTTAGTATTGTAAACAATCCTATGAAGATAATCGCCAGAGTGATTGGTATATTCTTGTTTTTGTTAAGCCTGAAAGGTTTTATGGACCATGTAATTAGTAGTTAATTTAGAGTCAGCATAAAGTAAGTAATATAAGTTTCATTCTTGAGATAAGCAATTAAACATTATGAACTGGTATCTGAAGGCAATAAGGCAATATGCAGTTTTTTGCGGCAGAGCCGGAAGAACAGACTATTGGATGTTTTTATTGATTAATGCAATATTCACTGCGCTTGCAGCTATATTGGACGAAATGGTATTCGCTTCAACGGATTTCCAGGATTATAAGCCGGCATTGATTTTATACCTGCTGTTTATTATTACTCCCATGCTCGCTATAACTGTAAGAAGATTACACGATACAGGTAGATCCGGAAAGCTTATATTTTGGGGGTTAATCCCTGTAATTGGAATCGTATGGTTATTGTTTGTGCTTTCCCAAAAAGGTGAGCAGGATGACAACAAATTTGGTAAATTTCTCAAAGAGTACAATCAAAAATTAGTTGACGAACAATTGATTTTTATTTATATCATCTTTGCTTTCATCAGTCGATCATTTAATAGTATAATCATTAAACTGAACCACAGCTCTCTGGTTTATAGGCTATTGGCGTTGGTGAATGAGCACTTCAATTGGATTTACGGGATAATACCCCTGGCTTTGGCTTTTGTAATCAAAAAAAAGGAGCTGCGGTTTATCGCGTTATTTCTGGGCGGTATTTTGTTGCTGCTTAAAATTTATGTAGTGCTTAAACGGCCTCAACATTTTCATTTTTAAGCATTTGTCGTGCTTTTCATTGAATTGGCACCAGCAATCACCAGATGCCATAAAGAAAACATCAAATTCACAGAAATATGTCAGGAACATATTTATTACGACAGTCGGAAACGTGAAAAGTCATATCCAGGCAATTAACGTTCGCCTAAAATAATGTTTATGTTCCTTTTTCTGCCGTCACGCATTATGGTCAATTCTACCTGGTCTCCCGGCTGGTGTTTTTTAAGGATGTCGGAATAATCTTTCAGGCTTTTGAGTTCGATTCTGTTGAACGCAACAATGATATCGCCGGCTTTTAGTCCGGCTTTTTCACCTGCAGAACCTTCTGCGACGGATGAAATTTTAACCCCTTTACCTGCAAAGGAGAAATCGGGTATGGAGCCGGTAGATGCTTCGCGTTTCATGCTTTGTTCAGCCATTGGCTTGGTACCGGTACTGCTCTGAGAGCCTGTATATGTTAATGGAGTATCGCGTTCGGCAAGGTACAGCAGGACTTCTTTAGCTACAGTGGCCACTTTTACCAGGCCTTTGCCGTCAATTTTGTCAGGAGTGTCGCCCGGACGATGATAATTCCCGGTGGCACCGGTAAAGAGTTGAACTGCTGGTATGCCTTTTTCAATAAAAGCAACCTGATCACTTGCATCCAGCTCTTGTTGTACAACATCTGATTTTACCCCGGTAGTGTAATCCGTTCCCATAAAAATGAATTTCCACTCTTTGGCAGAATTGCCATTGAGTATCATCAGTTTTTTATCAAACAAGGAGCCATCGGTATCCAGGTTAATATTCGCGATGATGTCACCCTCAAAGTAATTCCCTGCCTTACTTACAAAATACCGTGAGCCGATTAAACCCGCCTCTTCACCTGTAAATGCAATAAATACTATGGTGCGCCGGGGTTTTACAGTAGTGCCCATCACCCTGGCCAGCTCTAAAAGTATGGCTACTCCGCTGGCATTATCATCTGCACCATAATGAATTTTGCCTTCATCTCCCTTGTGCACATCGGGCCAACCCAGTCCAAGGTGGTCATAATGCGCCGAAATGACCACCGGCGAATGCATCAGTGAATCATCGCTACCCTGAATTACTCCGATAACATTCGTCATGGACAGTTTGCCTTTGTCAGGGAAGTGGTGTGTAAAATTTTCAAAATAATTACCCTGAAGTGGTGACAAACCGTAGCTTCTAAACTTCTCTGCAATGTAGCTTGCAGCAGTATCCAGTTCAGGAGTTCCCAGGCCTCGTCCTTTTAAGGTTGGTGAAGCCAGATAATCTATATGTCCCAGCATGGTTTTTTCTGAAAAGGGAGGATCCAAAGTTGCCAGAGGAGTTCTTTTTTGTGTTATCGGTATGCCTGCATTTACTTTGAAGGATTTTATCAAGGGTGATTCTGTAACCGGCCATTCTCCTTTAGCAACATTTTCGGGTTCTTCACCCTCAAATCCAAGATAACTATACTTACCATAATGTGGAAGTTTTCTCACCAGCCCCTCAATAGCTTTAGGATTGTCAATAGCCAGAAACGCCATACCAGTATTGTTATTGTATGGGTTGAACACAGTAAAAACGAAGCTGTGGTTCACTTTGGGCGTACTTTTATGTTTATAAACCACCGAATCGCCTGTTATGGATGAACCATATCCGGAGATGGCCGTATTAATTACAGATGCAAACTTGTTTTCGAACCCAACAACCCAAACGGTTTTCCCGGAGGGCAACTCATTTAGCTGATTGTCATGAACCACTTCAAATTGCCCGGGGTTCATCGCCTGCCATTTTTCAGCGAAATCGGAATAAGTCCTGGATTTTTCACTGCCGGCCAAAGAAGGCAGGACGATGAGGTTGTCCCGGCCTGCCATAATTTTCGACCAAACCGGTGGTACTTCCATAGGATCCATCGTTCGGAATACATCGTATTGCGGATCTACTGCCAGCTCCAGCGGTTCATGGGGCAATAGATATTCAAAACTTTGTACGGACGATGTCATGGTGGCCACAAAAGTTTTCAAACCCCCTGAAGTGGCTATATTTACAGGAATATCTACACTGAATGGTTCAGCTTGTTGTTTTTGTTCAAGTGTTAAAGAGACTTTATATTCATTCTGAAGTTTTGTCATGTTTACCTGCTTTATGGCGATGGAAGGAGCACCGCTACGGGTAAGCCATTGATTGAAAAAAGCTTGCAAGTCATTTTTGGTGACAGCTTCAAATGATTTTTGGATATCGGCATAGGCTGCCGGTTTAAACTTATAGTTTTTATAAAAATGAGCAAACCCTTTTTTAAAGGCATCATCTCCTACTTTTAACCTCAGCATATGCCACATCATCAATGCCTTGCCATAGCCTATTGCTTCCGAGGCAGCATCGTGCCGGGAAATAAAGCGGTTGAGAGGGAAGTCGTTTTCAGCATTGACTGCATTCGTGAATTTCTGAAGTACCGTCCGCCGGTACTCTTCACCCTGTCCTCTTTGTTCACTTATCAGATGGTCAGCTTCGTAGGCAGTGATGCCTTCACACCAGTTGCCTTTTTCAAAATCAACATATACACTATTTCCCCACCAGTTATGCAGCAGCTCGTGTGGATAGGATGAGTGCAGAATAAAAGGGAATCGGATGATTTTTTCACCCAGAAGTGTAAAAGAGGGCATGCCGTAACCGGTTTCCCAGAAATTTTCAACCAATGCAAATTTCTTGTAAGGATAAGGACCAATCATTTTTTGATACATATCCATGTATTGACCGGTAACTTCCATGTATTTATTGGCCAGTGCTTCATCGGGCGAACGTAAAAAGGCCATGGCATGCATACCATTACTTATGGCCATTGAATATTCGATAAAGCGTGCACCAATTAAGAAGATTTCTTCCTGAGGATGCTCACATTGCCAGGTGTCGTAGTGCCGGCCGGAATGCGATACCTCAGAAATACGCTCACCCTGAGAAACGGTTTTCCAATGCTCTGGTAAAGAGGTTGTTAAACGATAAGTCACCAGGCTGTTGTTGCAGTTGGGAATCCACTGCGTAGCGCCTGCAAGATAGATACCCTTATCGCTTATAATGCCCGATGTTTCACTAAAGCCACGCGCGTACTCCTCCTCACTCTGCGAAAATGAAAAGTCAATATTTCCTTCATAACGGATTACAAAGTACGGCAAATCGGCAACCGGCTTCAATCTCCACCTCTTGAGCGTAAGCTGCATGTTTTCGTCTTTTTCATTGCGATCCATACCTACGTCATTGGATTTTAGCGTATCGCGCAATTGTTCTGCTTTTACACCTTCT
>JAQVEI010000217.1 GCA_028697695.1 Lentimicrobiaceae bacterium | reverse complement strand
TGATATTTAAGTCCGATAACTCACTTCATTTGTTTGTATATACCTACCCAATTCATCCGAGGTCATAAATTCAACATCGGGCCACCTTGTAGTTATTGTCTTCAACAATTCGCTGAGCATTTGCAAATTATTGTCTCTGTTTTCAGTATGAATGCTGCCAATATAGTTTAGGCGGTGAGACGCAATAATAGCAGGCTTGTTCATCCGGAAGGCAGCACCCATCCGTTGCATACAATACCCTATATGGTCGGTATCAGGTCCAAGCAATGCAGGCTCAAAATAAGCGTTGCGTGCAAGGTACAGTTGATTTAAAGTGTTTCGTTGTCCGGTATAATGAATTGACTTTTTATAGGAATGACGTTCGCCATGCATATTGGGTATCAATTGCTGTACAACCCCCTGAATATATTTCACCCCGTGATGATGCAGGGTCTTTTCTATTTCGTTATCCCATACATAACAACAGGCAATAAAAGATGTTGAACCATATCCAAAAATATCGTTGAATAATTTAAGTCCCTCTTCAATCACTTGCGGTTTTGACTCTTTCTCGGAAGGTGAATAATAATCAAGCGCCTCCATGTAATCAAACCGCATATCATTTGGTTGTGAACTAATACTGATCATGTTGTGCTCAAAAGCATGACGCAGCATGCTATCATTTTGCCGTAGCCCCAAAAGCCACCGGTTTACATTTAAATGTTCCCGCCCGTGAAACTGGGGGTGAAAAACTCCGGCATCCATGCCCTGTTTCCACATCTTAAAGCTTTCCCCATGCTCAGGATAACGCTTTAAGGTGGCTGTAAAAGGTTCATAAAAATACGATCGGAATTCTGCCTCCCGTATTTTTTCAAAATCAGGGTTGGCTACAATGGTGTTCGCGGTCATTACGGCAGGCCGACCCCGGCTATCCTTTACGGCATTCAATACCTCGAACAGCCGGAAGAGGTCACTGGGAGTGGCAAGATTGTCAAATTTCATAAAAGGGTCGCGATCTACATTATATCCTTCACTTAAAAGCTTGTTGTATACTTCTCGTGAAGGCATACGTATACTCCCCCAGTCATCAGATTCAATAACAACAATTTTTTTACGGGTACGCCAACCCGGCAGGTTCTGCAAATGGCTGATTATGGCTTTTTTAATATTAAAGAGCATAAATAACCAGAGATATCAGCGTTTTAAGATGCGTAATTTTCTGAACAATAGCAGTGTACTCATTTCATTGAATTTACAACAGGTAATCAGTTATTTTCTCTTCATACAGCTTCAGGTATTTAGCACTTGAGTGTTCCGTTTTGAACAAATTGAGCGCCCTTTGACGGCATGGCATTTCGAAACTTTCCACTTTTGTTTCAAAGATGTGTTCAATTGCAGTTTTCAGTCCATTTACATCGCCCTTGTCAACCACAAAACCGGTTTGGCTATCCAGGGCTTCCGGACTACCGCCGGTATTGTATGTAACTACCGGAGTACCAGACGCCATGGCCTCAAGATTGGTGGTGGGAAAATTGTCCTGCCAGGTAGGATTAACAAACACATCCGCAGCCGCATAAATTTCGGCCAAAACTTTTACATTTTCGGTGCGTTTTATACCACGAATGTTGGCCGGCAGCTTATGCTGCTGTTTATCATCAAGCCCGACCAAAATAATTTGATAATCCTCACCTAAAAGCTTACTTAATGTAATGAAATCATTCAATCCTTTCCGCGGTGACCATTGGTAAGCCACACCCAGTATCAGCCTGCGATCGCCAACACCATATTTTTCACGGACGTGGGCTGATCCCATTGGCTTAAAGACCTCTGTATTTACACCATTATTGATAACTTCTACAGAATAATTACTTAAAAACGATTGACTTACCAACCCCGCCAGCCATTTTGAAGGGGTTACCAACGTCAGGTTTTTTACGCCATTAAAAATAACCTTCTTTTCAACATAATTTTTTTTGGACCGGTCAATCAACCAACTTGCGGGATAGGCTTTCTTGTTGGGGCACTCATAACACCCTGTTTTCCATTTTTCACATCCCACAATGTCAAAGTAACTACAGTGCCCGGTAAAAGACCAACAATCATGAAGAGTATATACAACAGGTTTTTGAGCCTGTTTCAAATAATCAAACAATATTCTCATGTGCAGATAATATCCATGTACATTATGGATATGGATTACATCCGGGTTGATTGATCTAATTTGGTTGATAAGTTTGCGCGTAGGAAATCCGGAACCATACGCATGCCGGTCAAATATCCGGGTTAGTAAAACATGGGCATAGAAATCTGCTTTGTTACCGACTTTAATGGCGTTAGAGCTTGATCCATTCCTACCAATATCCGCATAAGCTACATAACTCGAGTGTCCTAAAGATTTCAAATATAGGCCAATCTCCTCAGCAATACGCCCTGGTGCACCTGTGTTGAGCGTAGAACTTATTTGCAAAATCTTCATGGTTTACCGGATTTACCTTCAATCAACTCATATACCTGATTCAGGATTATCTCGTCATTAAAGATTAATTTTCTGGCTGCCGCCCGCTGTTTATAATACTCCAACTTCTCCGGCTTTATAATCAGTTGCTTCAGCCCTTCTGCGATGGCCACCGCCGATTGCTGCACCATAATGCCATATTCTCCATTGGCTACCAATTCGCGGCAGCCACTGCAATCTGTCACAACCACAGGCAATTCAAGTATAAAAGCTTCACACAATGCAGTTGGCCAACCCTCTGAAATGGATGTCATTACAAAAATATCAGAATGCTGCATGTACGTGTAAGGATTTTGCTGATAACCACATAGCTCAACCTCGTTTTCAAGTCCCAGATCATGAATCAGCATGCTCAGGCTTTCTTCAAGATAGCCATTCCCCAGTATACGAATCTTAAATTTGAGGTTTTCATCCTTTAACAGTTGGGCAGCATGTATCAGCTTATCGTAACCCTTTACCGGAAGTAATACCCCCACAGCCACAATATTTGCAACTTTTGTATTAAACTTTACAGGCGGACTTATAGTAGCAAGGTTGATTATTTCGTTTATATTCAGAAGATTAAGAATAACCCGTGTTGAGCGCATCCGACCAAAAATTTCTTCAAATTCTTTCCGGCTGTCGTTGGAAACAAATACAATTTCATCCAATTTACCATACCTGTTTCGGGTAATCCGCTTTTTGTATGCACCTCTGTAAAAACGGCCAAAGTTGCTGTATGTCTTATAACTTGAATGCACCCAGGCAATCTTTCGTTTAATTTTTTTGCCTAAAAAGAACAAAAAATCGGTATAGGCACTGTCCAGAAAAGATATACCCACATCATAGGTTTCTCTAATCTTAAGATTTACCACTAATCTCAGATACCAGTTCATGTTAAATTTTACGTGCAACTTTATAAGTACCCTCGACAAAAGTATCTGATCAAACAAACGAATGATTTTAACCTGCGGCGGTACTTCTTTAAAATAGATGCCCCGGTTCTCTACCACACACAAATGCACTTCAAAGCGGCTGTGATCAAACATTTTTAACAGGTTGGTCAACACGCGTTCAGCCCCTCCTTCCTCCAGGGAATGAATAAGAAACAGCACTTTTACGGGTGTTAGTTTCATGGCTTCCCGCTTTTCATGACATTACCTAATTCATCCGTTGACATAAACTCTACTGTGGGCCATCGTTTCACTATCTGTTTCAGCAAAGACTCCAATTGTGTTAAACCACGTTCGCGATTCGATGCATCAAGTCCGCCCATGAAATTAAGGCGGTGCGTTGATATAACAGCGGGTTTGTTCCACTTAAAAGAGGTTTCCACACGCTGCATACACATTCCGACATTATCCTCCAATGGGGTGTGGCTGGGTTCAAAAAACGCATTTCTTACAATGTATCTTTGCCCGTTTGCATTGCGGCTCCCCTGAAAATGATACTTGTAGCTATACCTGAACTTTTTCCCGGGTACAGGCACGCCCTGAGCTACGACCCCTTGTATGTAATTTACCCCCGTTTCCAACAGGGTTTTTTCAATTTCAGATGGCCAGACATAACAGGATGCAATAAAAGAAGCAGAAGGATAACCCCACAATTGTTCAAAAATGTCTGCACCATCCTTTAACATCCGGCTTAAATCATGCAATTGTTCCTTATTGTCTATATCCAGGGCTTCCATATATTCCAGAATATTCTCATTATTTTGCTTGTGATGCACACTAAACATATTGTATCTGAAAGCTTCTAAGGCGTGCTCATCTTTTTGCTGAAGCGCCTTCATCCACCGGCTCACATTCAAATGTTCACGCCCATGATATTGCGGCCTGATTACCTGACCTTCAATACCCTGATGATACAAATCAAACACACGATCATGATTTGGATAACGCTTTAATGTTTCGGTGAAAATTTCATAATGATAATGTTGGAAGTTATCGGCTTCTATTTTCATAAAATCGGGGTTAGCCACCAGGCTATTGGCGGTTAGCATGGCAGGCCTGCCATGGATATCCTTCACAGAATCGAGTACTTCAAAAAGCATCTCCATATCCGTATTTGATTCAAGCATATCAAAACGGTTATACGGGCATTTATCCACCGCATAGCCTATGTTGAGAAAATGGCGGTAAGCTTCAGGTGAATCCATGCGTATACTGCCCCAGTCGTCCGACTCAATCACTACAATCTTTCGCCGGGTATTCCAGCCGGGAATATTCAGAAGATTACGGGTAAGAATTTTTTTTGCTTTTGAAATCATAAAATCGTGACTAACAAACCATTAATAAATTTTTATCCCGATAGGTGAAAGAATAATAACTATACCCATGATCCGGTGAAAACAATATTATATCAAAGACTTTTCCGGAAAAATAAATTGTTCGTACTTCTGTCCTATGATTTCAGGAGCAAATCTCTTAATTGACGCTTTGGCCTGCGCACTCATTTGCTCACGCAAAGATTCATTTTCCATTAACAGTTTTAATTTTTCTGAAAACAACTGTTGGTCGAAAAGTGGTATCAGGAATCCATCTTTTTCATTTTCAATCATTTCGGATGGACCGGCTACACAATCAAAAGCTACAA
>JAQVEI010000216.1 GCA_028697695.1 Lentimicrobiaceae bacterium | reverse complement strand
TATGCAGATAAGTTTTACAATGCATTATTGATAACCTCCACCAGAGAAGGCAGCACAGGCAAGGGCCTTGACGGCTGGACAGGGCAGAACTTCAGTGACCTTTTCCTCACACGTCAGGATCGTAAAGGCGAATGGAGTGAGCCGGTACTGGCCGACAGCGATGGCAATTTAAACACACAGGCCAATGAGGGGGCACCTGCCTTCAACGAGAGTTTTACTACACTATACTTCACCCGCTGCGGAAATGCAGAGAGCAACGAGCCCAACTGCCGCATTATGAGTATAAAACGTTCAGGCAAAGGCTGGGGTGAAATTAAAGTACTAGAATTGGGCAGCGATTCCACCGTTACCAATGGCCATCCTGCCATCAGCAAAGACGAACTAACCATTATCTTTTCGAGCGATCGCAAGGGTGGTCAGGGCGGTAAAGACCTTTGGATAGCCACCCGAAAATCTATCATCGATGATTTCAACAAACCCTTAAATCTGGGGGCCGTAATCAATACGCCCGGAGATGAACAATTCCCGTTTCTACGCAACGATACAACCTTATATTTCGCCTCAAATGGCCATCCCGGAATGGGCGGACTCGATATTTTTAAATCCACCCTTAGAGACAACGTATGGACCACACCGGTTAATCTGGAAATGCCGGTAAATTCAAGTGCCGATGATTTCTCCATTATTTTTCAACCCGGTACCGATGAAGGCTTTTTTACTTCCAACCGCAGAGGGGGTCGTGGAGGTGACGACATCTACCATTTCATAAACCCACCGCTGCTCTTTACCTTGCAAGGCACAGTAAAAGACGACAGGACTTTGCAGTTTGTTCCACTGGCTACCGTCAGGCTGGTAAGCTCCGATGGTACTTCGGTGGATGCTAAAACTGACCCGAAAGGATTTTATTCGTTCAGCAAATCTCAAATAAAGCCCAACACCACCTATGATATTACTGTGATAAAGGATGGATACTTCAACAAAAAAGCCAGAGAAACTACTATAGGCGTTGAGAAAAATAAAGATTTTGTCGTAGATTTTATGTTGGAACCCATACCCGAAAAACCGGTGGTATTGCCCGACATCCTTTACGATTTGGCGAAATGGGATCTTAAGCCACAATATCAGGACTCATTGCAGGGGCTGATTAAAACCCTGCTCGAAAATGAAACGGTAATAGTTGAGTTGGCAGCACATACCGATGCGCGGGATACCGACGAACGCAACGACATTTTGTCTCAACGCCGGGCTGAATCGGTGGTTGATTATCTCATTCAACGTGGCATTGATCCCGAGCGGTTGGTAGCCAAAGGCTATGGCGAAAGGGTACCCCGTGTTTTGGCAGCCGACAAAATAAAAGACGGATTTTTATTTAAAGCCGGAACCCGGCTTACTGAATCCTTTATAGATTCATTGAAAACCCCTGCCGAAAAAGAGGCTGCTCACGCCTTAAATCGACGGACAGAATTCAGGGTGCTGAGTAAAGATTATGTGCCTAAAGCCAAAAACCGTCAGATAGAACAAAAGGTAGAGGTGAAAATAAATCCGGAAGACAATATTGTACCCATTGAAACAGGCAGGGGAAATATGGTGATTATCCCGGCTGTGGTTAACGGAATTACCGTTAAAATTGCACTCGACCGAAATGACAGAGGTTTGATTTTCTCACTTCCCGAAGCTCAGAAGTTGCTTCAATCGGGGGCAATCTCAAAAGATGATTTCGTTGGTGACCCTGAAAAGATACTCGCTGAAGGTTCTATTGCCGACCGAGCAGTCTTTATCATCAAAACTTTGAGTGTAGGCCCCAAATCCACCACAAAAATTGAGGCAAGCGTGTCGCATAAACTTACCGAAGGTGCAATTATGGGCGAAAGCACCATAAATATGCTGGGCAGGTTTAAGATAGATGAAAACAACAAACAACTGATATTTAATTAATCGCTTACGGCCGGCTGCATATGCAGCCGGTTCGTTTTAATGAAGTCTTAAATATGTCACAGCAGTCCAGGTATGCTCAAAGAGGCGTATCATCAGGCAAAGAAGAAGTGCATCAGGCAATAAAGAATATTGATAAAGGCCTGTTCCCAAAAGCCTTTTGTAAAATAATTCCTGATGTATTGGGAGGTAACCCTGAATGGTGCAACATTATGCACGCCGATGGCGCGGGCACCAAATCAGCGCTGGCATACCTCTACTGGAAAGAAACGGGCGATACAAGTGTTTGGAAAGGTATTGCACAGGACGCTATTGTCATGAATACCGATGATCTGCTCTGTGTGGGAGCTACAGATAACATTCTGATATCTTCCACCATTGGCCGAAACAAAAATTTAATCCCGGGCGAAGTCATTTCAGCCATCATACAGGGTACGGAAGAATTTCTTGAGGAACTTCGTTCCTACGGAATGGGAATACACTCCACCGGTGGAGAAACCGCCGACGTGGGCGACCTGGTGCGCACCATCATAGTGGATTCCACCGTTACCGCCCGCATGCAACGCGATAAAGTGGTCTCAAACCACCATATACGAGAGGGGGATGTGATAATAGGACTTGCTTCGTTTGGTCAATCAACCTACGAAAAATCATACAATGGGGGCATGGGCAGCAATGGGCTCACTTCGGCACGACACGATGTTTTTTCAAACATTTATGCAGAGAAATATCCCGAAACCTACGATCCATCTATACCTAAAACTCTGGCTTACAGCGGAAACCTTCGTTTAACCGACCCATCTCCCGTTCAGGGAGTGGATATGGGAAAACTGGTACTCTCCCCTACCCGCACCTATGCCCCTGTGATAAAAGCCATGCTCGATAATTTCAGGCCACAAATACACGGTATGGTGCATTGTTCGGGCGGTGCACAAACCAAGATACTGCACTTTATTGACAATCTTCATGTGATAAAAGACAACCTCTTTGAAATACCGCCCTTGTTCAGGATAATACAGGAGCAATCAGCTACCCCATGGGAGGAGATGTATAAAGTATTTAATATGGGACACCGCATGGAGCTTTATGTTCCTAAAAAAATTGCCGCAGACTTGATATTTATTTCAGAAAGCTTTGGAATTGAGGCCAAAGTGGTAGGTCGGGTTGAAGCTGCAGTATCCAAAAAGCTGAGTATCATTGGTGAAAACGGCAGTTTCCATTACTGTTAAACCAGTTTGCAGTAATTTTTAGGCAAGTCTCGCATCAGAAGTATATCTTTCATCAAAACGTAACCGTTCAATAGGTAAAATTCAGGAGTACGGCATGTATTATCGTTGCTGCGTGCTTTTGAGAGTTATAATTTGGATTATAATACAGTGTAGTTTACAGGCAATAACTGGCATGGCACGAATTGTAAGGCCTTTTCAGTGTATTTAACAAATCCGGATGTGAAAGGCATACATAAATGAAGTGCTAAAACTGAATTTTCGTACCTTTGCACCCACAAAAAATTTTCCTATGCTTGACAAACTTGAAGCCATATATCACCGCTATATTGACATAGAAAAACAGATGAATGATCCGGCAATTATGGCCGATATGAAAGCATTTGTTAAACTCAGCAAAGATTACAAAGACTTACAACCCATCATTGCCGCATACAAGGAATATGAATTGGTGCTTGCCAATATCGCGGGTGCCAAAGAAATTCTTAACAAGGAGAAAGATGAGGAGTTCAGGGCTATGGCCAAAGAGGAGTTGAACACCCTTACCGATAAACGCGACAGCCTGGAAGAGGATATCAGGCTGATGCTTATCCCATCAGACCCTCAGGATGGTAAAAATGCAGTACTTGAAATCCGTGCCGGCACCGGGGGCGATGAAGCCAGTATTTTTGCCGGAGACCTTTACCGGATGTATACCAAATTCTGCGAAACCAAAGGCTGGAAAATAGAACTGGTGGATAGCACCGAGGGCACTGTGGGTGGATACAAGGAGATTATCTTAAATGTTTCAGGCAATAATGTTTACGGGCAGTTAAAATACGAATCGGGAGTTCACCGCGTTCAGCGTGTACCTCAAACGGAGACTCAGGGCAGGGTGCATACCTCAGCAGCTTCGGTAGTGGTTCTGCCCGAAGCTGATGAATTTGATATTGAACTCAAGCCCAACGACATCCGCAAAGATCTCTATTGTTCATCCGGTCCCGGGGGACAATCGGTAAATACGACCTATTCTGCGGTCAGACTAACTCATATCCCCACAGGAATCACGGTTGCCATTCAGGACCAAAAATCTCAACTCAAAAATCTGGACAAAGCCATGGTTATACTGCGCACCCGCTTATTTGAGCTGGAGTACCAGAAATACCTGGATGACATATCCAAAAAAAGGAAAACCATGGTATCCACAGGTGACCGCTCTGCCAAAGTCCGTACTTACAACTACCCGCAAAGCCGTATTACAGATCACCGGATAAATATGACCATCTACAATCTCTCTTCGTTTATGGATGGTGATATACAGGAAATGATAGATGCTTTGCAACTTGCAGAGAATGCCGAAAGATTGAAGGAAGCGGTAAATTAGATCATCCATTGCCAGGCATCCTTAAATTTCACCTCCATTTATAAAGAGTTTAGATCAAATGAACCGTCAACAGCTTATACAATTAATAAAAAACAAACAGTCCTTTCTTTGTGTAGGACTTGACAGTGATCCGGAGAAAATCCCTTCACATCTTAAAAATGCTGAAGACCCGGTTTTTGAATTTAACCGGCAGATTATTGATGCCACTTTAAAATATGCGGTAGCCTATAAGCCCAATTTTGCCTTTTACGAGTCCCGGGGCATAAAAGGTCTTCAAAGCCTGCAGCGCACCATGGATTACCTGGAAAACTTCAGTAACCAATGCTTTACCATTGCCGATGCCAAACGCGGAGATATTGGAAATACATCTACACAGTATGCCAAAGCATTTTTCGACAAAGCCGGTTCGGGCTTTAATTTTGACGCCGTAACGGTAGCTCCTTACATGGGTGAAGATTCAGTAAGCCCATTTCTTGGATTTGAAAACAAATGGGCAATTTTACTGGCGCTCACCTCCAATAAAGGTGCAAATGATTTTCAAATTCTTGAGGACAAGAGTAATCGCA
>JAQVEI010000215.1 GCA_028697695.1 Lentimicrobiaceae bacterium | reverse complement strand
AGGCTGTTACTTAAGTGAAACAGTCTCTTTTATATATCGCCGGAGCAATAAAATACCTGCTTTTCCGGCAAAGTGTTGCCAGGGTTACCCTAAAAGGAATGTAAAAATTTCAGTGATCGAAATAAACTGCAAATGAAAGAACTGCTTCAAAAATAATTTTAATCTACCCATTTTACAGAAGATAACATATTACATTTAAACTTTCATATTCATTTTTTTAATCCACACTAATCATTCATCCCGGATTTATGTTTATATTTGTGAAAATCCGAAAACAATATCAAAAATCATAAATATGAGCAGGAAACCATTTAGTAAAGATATTCTAAAGATTGAAAACATCGAAAAGCTGGCCGACGAGTTGGGTGAGATGTTAAAAGAACAAATATTTTATGAATACAAGCGTCGGGGTGCGGTCATTGGAATCAGTGGAGGCATCGACTCATCCGTATCATTGGCATTGGCAGCCAAATATCTTGGCCCTGAAAGGGTATTTGGTGTGATGATGCCTGAAAAGGATTCCAATCCCGACAGCGAAACTATGGCTTCGCGACTGGCAGCCCAATACGGAGTGAAAGCGGTGGTAGAAAACATCAGACCGGCACTTGAAGGCTTTAAATGTTACGAAAGAAGAGATGAAGCCATACAAAGAGTATTTCCCGACTTTAATCCAAAGACCTGGAAGTCAAAAATCGGTTTAAACAAGAGCGGACTCGACCAAAAACTCCCCCCGGTATTTTATCTTACGGTTATTGATGAATCAGGCAAGCAACACAGCAAGATCATTCCTGTACAGGAGTATCTGCAAATAGTGGCTGCATCCAACTTTAAGCAGCGCTGCCGTATGTCCATGGTTTATTATTATGCCGAAAAAATGCATTATATGGTCATAGGTACTGCCAACAAGCACGAAATCGATCAGGGATTTTTCGTAAAATATGGTGATGGAGGAGCTGATATATATCCACAGGCAAATCTTTACAAGACTCAGGTTTACCAGTTGGCAGCCTACCTGGATGTTCCCCATGAAATTATCGACCGCGTTCCAACCACCGACACTTACAGTGCTGAGCAAACCCAGGAAGAGTTCTTTTATCAACTGCCCTTCAGCATTATGGATCCCATGTGGTACGCTTATGAGAACGCGTACTCCGCTGAGGAAGTAGCCCCTGTTATGGGGATGACTACCGAAGAAGTGAACATCATTTTTGGAAACTTTGCACGTAAACAAAAAACCACAGAATATCTACGGGCCAATCCCTATTATTTTCCGGTTAATCTTTAAAGTTATCCCGGCATGAATGTAATTGATTATTTTTTTGAACATTCGGGTTCACTGCAAAAAGAAGCGGTGGTCGGACGCGAAAGTATTACCTACCCGGAACTTCGCAAACAGGTGTACCAAACCGCCACTATCCTTCACCAACGATACGGTGAAGACAAGCAAATCCTGCTATTGAGTGAAAATTCAATATTTTGCATTGTGGCCTATCTGGCCATCATTAAATCCGGCAATATTTGTATTCCGCTTAACCCGGCCATTGAGCCGGAAAACCTGGATAAAGTGCTGCATAAGACAAATGCTTCCCTGGCCTTTATCAGTAAACGGTTCACAAAACGGTTTGAAAGTTACCCATTTACGGTATGGAATAACGATACGGTAAATCAATGGTGTACATCTGATACAGTGGAGATGGCAGTTGCTCCGGATTTTGACGAACAGCGCCTGGCTGAAATTATTTTTACCTCAGGTTCAACCGGTGAACAAAAAGGTGTTATGATTACGCACCGCAATATTATCGCCAATACAAATTCCATTATTTCATACCTGCATCTTACAGAAAATGACATTATTGAAGTGGTCATGCCTTTTTATTATTGCTATGGATTGTCGCTATTGCATACCCACCTGCGTGTTGGCGGTGCAGTGCACATGAACAACTCCTTTATATTTATCGGCAGTGTTATTGATGACCTTAACCGTTACAAATGCACCGGCTTTGCAGGTGTACCCAGTCATTTTCAGATTTTGCTCCGTAAAACCAAAGATTTTAAAAAAACGCGTTTCGAAACATTAAGATACGTAACACAGGCGGGTGGCAAACTGCACAATGCTTTTATCGAAGAATTTACTGAAGCATTTCCTGAGATTAAATTTTATGTGATGTACGGACAAACCGAAGCCACTGCGCGCTTATCATACCTTCCGCCCGAAGAACTTGAAAAGCGTTTGGGTTCTTTAGGCAAAGGCATACCCGGTGTTGAGCTTAAAGTGGTTGATGAGCAGGGTAAAGCTGTTGAACCGGGCGTTACAGGCGAAATTATTGCCAGAGGGGAAAATATAATGAAAGGTTACTTTAAGGATGAAAAAGCAACGGCTGAAACCATAAAACAGGGCTGGTTATATACCGGCGATATGGCGACAGTAGACGAAGACGGGTATATTTACATGCAATCCAGGGCCAAAGAAATCATAAAAGTAAGAGGCATCCGCATCAGCCCGAAAGAAATTGAATCGGTAATAGTTACCTATCCGGGAGTGATTGACTGCTCAATAGTTGCCGAAACCGATGACATAACAGGGGAAGCCTTAAAGGCCATAGTGTATGTAAACGAGAGCGATATAGCACATTTCCGGGAAGACGACATCAGACAGCATTGTGCCACGAAACTCGCCGCGGCAAAAGTGCCGGCCAAAGTAGTGTTCGATACCCAACTAGGCTTTAATGCTGCCGGCAAGAAATCCAGGTTTTAGCTTAGTTTCATCATTTAATTGGGGCGTAGAGTCAGGTGCAAAAAAACTCATTTTCCCGTACACTCCTTTACAAAAGCACCGATAACTCAACTTAAAGGTGGATAAGCTTGATTAAGGCAAGGAGATCCGCTTATCCTTGGTTAATGAGTGGGCAAAAGACGAGGTAAAAATGGCTATACCGCAAAATTTAAAAACACCGCTCTTTTTACTGAAACTTCAATTGGATACCATCATTCAGAACCTCTGTCCGACAACTGATCTTGTTGAAGGATAGTGGCGGCCGGTGAGTTTTTATGGCCGTTAATATATTCATCACTCCATATAATTCGGGTAACGGCATCTATTATGGTATGAGTGGGATGAAAGTAGTCTATAAAATTGTCCCTGTCCTGCTTCAGATAGGTTAATTTATCCAGGTTAATAGTGTTTCCGTAACTATTTATATCCTGAAGAAACCTTACCTTGTCGGCAACCATGCTTTTCTCCTTTAAATAGTTGTCCACACCTTTGTATACGGGCATGACAACAAAATACAACTGTATTTTATTCTCTTCGCAATAGGATTTAATCCTCATGAATTCAGCTTTGTAGCTTTCAGGATATACATATTTTTCGAAAAACAGGTTAAGTCTGGAACGTGCCAGATTTTCCATAGCCTGTGGACCCAAATATTCATAAGAACGCTCAACAATATATGGATGGCGGCCTACCGCCCAGGCCACATTGGCGGCTGCATCAAAAAATATATCGCGCGTAGTAAAGTACTCATAGGGTCGTTTAAAGTAATCGGTTGCAAAATAAAACAGATTGTATTGCCGGTTGGCATTATAATTCATAAATGCAACCTGAAAATACACTTTCTCAAGTTTGATTTGTTCAGCCGCAAACCAAAACATATCAAACATGGTTTCATAACTGGAGCCGGGTGCACACAGGTTATAGTATTTATCACCGGTAATGCTGTCTATCAGTGCCACATCAATGTCTTTTCCCTGAGAGTCGCCAATAATGATGTTGGGCACGGGGTTCCGCTTAAAGTGAATGGCTTTCCATAGAATATTGCCACGGGGACTGCTTTCATCGGTACGCTGAATTACCCTGAATTTTTCTTTCGCGGGAATTACATGAAAAACATTGATGAATTCATAGGGATCAACAACAACAATAAACAAAACATAAAGGATTAGCGGTATAGCAAATAACAATCCTCTAAAAAAATACTTTTTCATGATATGGTCATTTATATCATTTTAAAATTGCAAATAAACAAAAGTGCTACCTGATCCACTAAAATAAAATATCATGGCTATAACCAAATAATATCCACTCCAACGAATCCACCGCGGTTGTTTAAGGAAGAATTCAGTAGCACTAATCTTTTTTTCTTCAAAATATTCCAGAAGCATCAAAACCACTACGCCGGTTAAAGCCAGCAAAAAAGCTGCTGAATTATAGATGAGCTTGTTGCCGCTAAATTTTAATTCAACATCTTTAAACATATGGGTGATAAAATACAAGGCATCGTGAATATCTCTTGAATTAAAGAAAACCAGGGTCAAACAAAAGAAGAGAAACACCAAAAGGCGGCTGAAAGTTGCCGTTACAGCAGGGTTGATTCTGGAAAGCAAGCGCATGCGGTTTTTACGTGTAATAAATTCATAGCTTATGGCTAGTCCCTGAAGCAGACCTACTACAACAAAAGTCCAGTTGGCTCCATGCCATATTCCAATCACAAAAAAAGTAAGGAAAATACCGGTAATGGCAGCCTGGTTTCCAAACCGGCGATATTTTATAATAAAAGGGTTGTAAATAAAATCATTACACCATGAACTCAAAGAGATATGCCATCTTCTCCAGAATTCGCCAACTGTTTTGGCAAAAAACGGCCGGTTAAAGTTATCGATGAGTTGAATACCAAATACGCGGGCAATACCAAGCGCCATATCAGTATAACCCGAGAAGTCGCAGTACAAATGTAATGTTTGCACCACAAAAACCAACATAAGCGGAACCCCTGAATAACTCTCTACATTACTGAAAACTAATTGCACCGGCCCGGCAAGATTGTCGCCAAGCACAACCTTTTTAAACATTCCCCATAAAAAAAGTCGCAACCCGGCGCTTATATTTTCTTGTGAGAAGCTGATTTTTCGGTTAACCTGGGGTAAGAAATGGGCGGATCTTTCTACCGGCCCAGCCAGAAACTTCGGGAAGAAAATCATGTAATTGGCAAAGTGCACAAAATTTGGCTCTGCTTTTTCCGCCTTTCGGTTGATACGGATCAGGTATCCCAGCGCCTGGAAAGTGTAATATGAAATTCCAAGCGGAATAAGAAGA
>JAQVEI010000214.1 GCA_028697695.1 Lentimicrobiaceae bacterium | reverse complement strand
CCGTGTTCGCAAGGTTTATCATGTAGAACTCGACAAGGCCCTGGCCAAAGCTGACCTGGAACGACTTAACAAAGGAATTGAACTTGAAGACGGTATGATGGCCGTAGATGAGATTGCCTATACAGGCCAGGGTGATGATAGGAAAAATATTGGGGTGGTTATTCATTCAGGACGCAACAGGATTGTTCGGCGACTCTTTGAAGCCCTCGATTATGAAGTGGTTAAACTCGACCGGGTTGGGTTTGCCAATCTTACCAAAAAAGATTTACCCCGTGGAAAATGGCGCATGCTTGATCAGAATGAAATCAATGTGCTAATGATGGTCTAAACATCACATCAGGTTTTAAAATAACCCTTAGGTAAACTCGTAAACTGCCCATCCATTAAGCTGCTTGCAATAGTTTATTGGCCAGAGCCGGACTTTCAACCCCACACTGTTGCCATACATGTGGTAGAAATATATATCCACACATTCCTTGCTGTGCAGGCGGCATAATATTATGCGGCTTGACTATTCCCTAAAGTTGATCTGTTTTCATGTCTTTATCTCCTTATATTATGCTTGACTTTGTCATAAAGCATGCATCCTTATGCTATTCAATCCTTTCATTTAATGTGCCTTATTATATGCGAAAGGATCTGTTGTGCATAACAATTCTTAGCTCCATTAAAATTGAAATTAAGCGGGAAAATGATATTTCGAAAAAATCAATAAGTATTTATACCCATAGTAAAAAATAAGCCCCGGATAAAAAGGGGTATATTAACGTATTGCCTTCACTTGTATTTGAATATAGTTTTGTTGCGTGAAGTTCCAGAAAAAGGCCCGTTGAAATACACAGAACTTTTTTTATAAAACTAAAAGGCTCTAATCCATATAATTATCATCAAATTCGGGGGGATTTGATTTGGCTTAAGCCACAAAAAACAAAACACCTGCTGCCAGGCAGTAAAACGTGGCTAACAAAAGAAACGGTATTATAAATCATATTATTATGGAAATCATTACATCCACCAAAGTTGTCAGGTATTTTACAATGCTTGCATTTTGCCTCTTGTTTTTAACGGGAGTAAAGGCACAACCTTCATTTCGGGGTGATTATACTCCGGTAGCTGAAACTGGTACCACGTCAAAAGCTCTGACATTAGCATCGAAAGTCAATGATGTTACTGTTAAGGTACACGGTGCTGCAGGCGTTTTGCCTGAAGGTACTCAGCTGAAGGTCAGATTGTTGTCTGATTCTGAAGAACAAGTTTACATACGTTCTTTAAAAAGGAACAGTGGCATTACTTTAAAACAGGCATCATTTTATGACATTACCCTGTATAACCTGGCAGGCGAGGAAATTCAGCCGTCGGGAGAAGTTACGGTAACCTTCTCCGGTATTGAATCCCCCGTAGAGGGTTCATTGGTAGTAATGCATGCCGAAAAAGCCAATCCGGCAATGGATGATTTTTCATTTTCAAAAAAATATCCTGCTGTTAAAGTTGACAATAATGCGGCTACCTTGCAGCATGCGCATGTAAATTCTAATGAAATCCGGTTTAATACGGCGCATTTCTCGGTGTATGTGGTGGGTGTTACCCCGACTGCTACCTATAATTTTATGGTTGATGGTACCCTTCAGGAAACTCAGATTGTATTGAACGGCGAATCGCTGCTTGAACCTGAAATGCCAGTGGCTTCTGCCGGTAAAAGATTTACCGGTTGGTATATTCAGGGCTTCACCACGCCTTTGACATTTCATCAGGCAATATCCGTCTCTACTACCCAAACTTATACCGTTAACGCTGTATTTGAAACTGTATGGCATGTTTTCTTTAATTACAATGGCGAACTGGTTGCCACCAAGGATGTAGTGGCACCGGCAACCACCACTTCGGCTGCAGGAATTCCCCTGGTGGTTAATGTACCGGGTAAGGTGTTTTCTCATTGGTCATTAAATGTTGACGGGACTGCTTTTAATTTCTCCACTCCTATAACTTCCAATACGACCCTTTACGCCGTTTTAACCGATAGATGGGTGGTGACATTTAATACACAGGGAGGTTCTGCTCTAATGCCGGAGTATGTTGTTAACGGGCAAAATGCCAGCCAGCCGGGCAATCCCACCAAAGTGGGCTTCAGCTTCTCCCACTGGTCTGAAACCATAGGTGGTAGTGCTTTTAATTTTTCAACCCCCATCACGGCCGCCAAAACTTTATATGCCGTTTGGAATCCCGTAGCCGTAAATTATACCGTTGTGTATTGGCAGCAAAATGCCGAGGATGATGATTATACCTATGTTGAATCCGTCACCAGAACCGCATTAACCGGGAGTGCCGCAACATATAATGCAACAAGCTATACTGGTTTTACCCTGAATAGCACCAAAACAAATGCACCCATCAATAACGTTATAGTAAAAGGTGATGGCAGCACCCTTAAGAATGTGTATTATGATCGCAATGTATGGACCTTTAAAATGGAATACAAGCCAAACAACCAGTGGTTGGTTATTAGCACATCCTCCGTAAAGTATGGACAAAGTACAAGACCCTGGTATGATGCTGCTGTTAATGCCAACCCCGGATACCGTTGGCTTATCTCACGCAACAGCACCACCTCTTATTCCGAGGCACCGGATATGCCGAATTCAAATCTTACAGTTTCTGGTTTGTATTCAGGAAATGTTGCATGGACCATTCATTATAAGGAATATCAAACAAATATCCCAATTCATGAGGATTACATTTTTTATGCTTCCGGTTCAGGTTTTAATTTTTCTATCGAAGATGGTATCGCCATTCCAGGATTTACCGTCACGCCGTTAAGCTATTGGGAACCCCTGAACCAGGGCACACCTCTACGTGATGGTACTATTTATTATACGCGAAACAATTACAATATCTCTTTTAATACCATGGATGGGGGTTCACCCGTAATTTCGACAAGTATTCCTTTTGAAGCAAGTATAGCAAATCAGGCACTTCCGGGGTATATTGAAGGTACCACAACCCGGGTGGCTGATGGTATCACCTATTCTTTTGGCGGTTGGTATACCTCTCCGGTAATGACTGACGAAACCAAATTTAATTTTGCCGGTCAAATTATGCCAGCGCATAATATGGCATTGTATGCTAAATGGAATACGCCCGTTTTCGCTATCATTAACCATCAGATATTACAAAATCCGGGCAGCACCAGTGATACCTTACAAATACATGTTCCATATGGCTCTACAGTAGATATTAATGACCTAACCCATGAGATTCCTGTAGGCCTCGATGCAACAGATTTTGTCGGATGGTATTGGTATGTTGGAGACCTGTTTGTAGCCTACGATTTTGATATGCCGGTTTATTTTCAATTTGAACTCTTTCCAGTTTGGAGAGAATACACTTATAGCGTAACTTATTCATTAAATGGTGCCACAGGTACCACTCCTGTTGATAATAACATTTATCATCTTGGTGCAGGCGTTGGTGTAGCTCACCTGCCGGCAGATGTGGTTCCACCTGCAGGTAAAGTATTTATAGGATGGATCGACCAAAATGGCGTTAAAGCATATCCCAATCGAAATCATACAATTACCGGGAACATGTTTTTTACTGCTCAATGGAATGATGTAATACAAAAAACCCAGTTAACTTACTCTGCTAATGGCGGGAATGGTGACGATATTGTACTTGAATTAGACAACAATATTACCCACAGTACTTTGCCTTCAAATACTTATACCCGTTCAGGCTACACTTTTGTTGGTTGGAATACTGTGGCCGATGGCTCTGGTGTTACATTTGCTGCCGGCGAAAATATTATCGTTAACAATAGTCCTGCTCTGCCCAACGTATTGTATGCTCAATGGGCAAACCTATCGCTTTCTAAAGTGGCTTCAAGCCAGTTTTTCTGCTATCAGGGTGATGTGGTAAATTATACAATTACTTTGACAAACGGCGGGGAGGTTAATTTATACTCGCCTCAGGTTACCGATCCAACTGCAACTACAGGGCCTGATTATACCACAGGAGACACCAACTCAAATGGAATACTTGATGCAGGGGAAAGCTGGACATATACTGCCACCTATTCAATAACCAATGGAAATATTCTGGCTGGTGCTTATACAAATGTTGCCAGTGCAACTGCTTATGCCGATACAGACAATGATGGTATTGGAGACCTTGCCGTTATTGCTCCTGATGCTTCGGCTACCATTTTGCTTGCCGGAAATTGCTGTACTCTTGAAAGTGTTTCTGTTACATATACCCCCATTGCCTGTTATGGAGGTTATAGCACTGTAACCCTAACTCCGGTGGGAGGACATGCACCATTAACCTACACTTTTAACGGAGTAAGTCAGATTGAAAATGGTGTCTTTACAAATATTACTGCGGGAACCTATACCTGGACAGTGAGCGAGAGCAGTATTGGCTGTGCCCCCTTATCTGGTAGCCTGCAAATAACAGAACCAGCAGCCTTATTGGTAGAAAGTGTTGTGACACATATTACTTGTCCAGATGCCAATGATGGGGTAATTCAGTTAACAATCTCCGGAGGAACGACTCCATATGTGGTTGCCTGGTCCGGGCCAAACGGGTATACCAGCAGCAATGTTAATGTTACCGGTCTGATGACCGGAACTTATTCCGTAACTGTATTAGATGATGCTGGTTGCAGTTTTTCTGATACTTTTCAGGTAAACACTACTCCTGACGTAACCGCCCCGGTTGCCCCGGCACTTGCTGATGTTACCACTGAATGCAGTATAACACTGACAGCTCCCACGGCCGAGGACAACTGCGTCGGCACCGTTACCGGAACCACCACCGACCCGCTCACCTACAATGAGCAAGGTACTTATTTGGTAACCTGGACATTTAATGATGGTAACGGCAACAGCAGCACAGCTACACAAAATGTTATTGTAAATGACGAAACCGCTCCCACAATTATTTGTCCTGCAAATATTACGGTTCCCACAGATCAAGGTTCTATTTATGCGACGAATGTTGATTTGGGAGTACCTTCAGCAATGGATAATTGTTCTGTAGCAGCCGTGACCAATAATGCACCAACCAGTTATCCGATTGGACAAACAAGTGTTGTCTGGAC
>JAQVEI010000213.1 GCA_028697695.1 Lentimicrobiaceae bacterium | reverse complement strand
CTTCTTTATGGAATGCTTTGTGTGTTTTAAATGCATACTCAGGCTCGTTTTAAACCAAAACAGCCTTGAGTGGTGGTATGATTTTATTTTGGTTCGGTTTTTGATAATTTTTAAAAACCTTAATAATTTAGTTATTTAAAAATATGTATTCATGAAAATACCTGAGTTCCGGACAATTGCAGTCTTTATAATGCTTGCATTTGCATTCGGCAGCCCGGCTGTTTCTGCCCAGACGCTTAACACGAAAATAGCTTTAGCTATTCGCAATGCAAATTCCAAAGAGTTAAGCACTTACTTTAACAACACCCTTGATATTGCGCTGCCGGGCAATGAGGGTACATTTAGTAAAGCCCAGGCAGAAATGATTATGCGGGATTTTTTCAGCAAAAATCCGCCAGTTTCCTTTACCATCAACCGGGAAGGAAAATCAAAAGATGGCTCTGAATTTGGAATAGGGACCTACAAATGTGCACGACATGAATACCGGACTTCCTTTCTCCTCAAACCTGTTCAGGGCAATCTGCTTATACATCAGCTAAGGTTTGGAGGTGATGATGATGAATAAATCATACGGAAAAGCCCTTACACTTGATCAAATTGTTGAATTGGCCCTTGCCGAGGATATAGGGGCCGGCGATTACACCTCCCTTTCTACCATTCCTGAAAACGCCATGGGTAAAGCCAAATTATTGGTTAAGGAAAAAGGTGTACTCTCGGGAATTGAAGTGGCTGCCAAAGTATTCGAGCACGTGGAACCTGCTATTAAGATGCACCGTTTGCTGAAAGATGGCGATCAGATAAAGCCCGGTGATGTTGTCTTTACGGTGGAAGGACCTTCGGCCGCTTTGTTGCAGGCCGAAAGACTTGCTTTAAATTTTATGCAACTCATGAGCGGCATAGCTACCTATACAGCGCGGTACGTGGAAGAATTAAAAGGATTGAAAACCAAAGTAATTGACACCCGCAAGACAACGCCACTGCTCAGGGCACTGGAAAAGCAGGCTGTTATTCATGGTGGAGGTGCCAATCATCGAAAAGGATTGTATGATATGATTCTCATCAAAGATAATCATGTAGACTTTTCCGGTGGCATCAGACAAGCCATTGAAGGCGCAAATTCATTCCTGCAAAAGAACAACCTGTCGCTTCCCATTGAAATTGAAGTACGCAATCACAATGAACTTGAAGAGGTGTTGGCGGTTGGAAAGGTTACGCGGATAATGTTGGACAATTTTTCGCCTGCAGATTTGAAAGTGGCCGTAGTCCGGATAGCGGGACAATATGAAACCGAAGCGTCGGGAGGCATCACGCTGAACACGATTCGAAGTTTTGCAGAAACCGGAGTCGATTTTATTTCGGTAGGCGCGCTTACGCACCAAATCAAAAGCATAGACCTGAGTCTAAAAGCTTTTTAAAACAAATAAATGAAGGAATTTTTCGGCCGGATTAAATATTTTTATCAGAGCCTGGATGAACGATTCATGGCAATGAGATCTATCCGGAAATTTATCATTTACTCTAAACGCCTGGTCTTGCCCGGATTTGATGGCGTGCCGATTTTTGATGTTGCCGTATTCTTCTTCAAAGGCATTCAAAAGGGTTCAATCACAAATCGTGCAGCCGCCTTTTCCTTTAATCTTTTTCTGGCCATTTTCCCGGCCATTCTTTTTTTCTTCTCTTTAATACCCTATATCCCGGTTGCCGGATTTCAGGATAGCCTGCTTGACCTGCTTCAGGAATTTATCCCGCAGCAGGCCTACGATGCCGTTGAAGGTACATTGTTCGATATCGTAAAACGCCCCAGAGGCGGGCTTTTGTCGTTAGGATTTATTTTTGCCCTCTATTTCGCCACCAATAGCATCAATAGCTTAATTGAAGCTTTCAATAAATCGTTTCATGAGGTTGAAACCCGATCTGCAATTAAACAACGCCTCATTTCCATGGCCCTGGTATTTTTGCTTTCACTGCTTGTTATTGTGGCCATTGTACTCATAACAATTGGTCCCCTTATCCTCAGATGGCTCGAAGAACAACGGTTGATAAACGATGCTTTTTTAATTTTTACCATCAATGCTTCAAAATGGCTGATTATTATATCATTGTTGTTTTTTGCATTTTCGTTCCTGTTTTATTTCGCTCCGGTACGTAAACAGCGTTTCCAGTTTATCTCTGCCGGTTCAACCATTACTACTTTTTTATTTATAGTTACTTCTGTTGGCTTTAATTTTTATGTGAATAATTTCTCGCGCTACAATTCATTGTATGGCTCAATAGGTGCACTTATCATCTTCATGTTGTGGATTTATTTTAATGCCATCGTTATATTGCTGGGTTTTGAACTAAATGTCAGCATTGCCGCTGCGGGGAAAAATGTACCTGAAGCACTTAAAAGGCGAAGGATTAGACATAAAAACAATTCTTCCTGAAGCTTTATGTTCATCCGGACAGCAAATTCGTTAAGACTGCCTACCTTTACAGCGAAAACCAACCTATGAAAGCCGAAAATATTAAGGAACACCTTAAGCTCTCCTTTATCTATACAGCGGCTGCTGCTTTTACACCACTGCTTCAGGTGTTGATTCAACCTGTGTATGAAGGTAACAATCGGTTGAATGCGGTTGACTTCTCGCATTTGGCCATTACCGAACTCATTACTTCCCTGGTTTTTGCTGTTGCATTGTATGGAATGGGAAATGCCATAGCGCGGTTTTACTATGACCACAATCCGCAAAGCATTACTTACCGTAAAATGGTTTCAAGCGTTTTTTCATCCATACTGTTGCGAGGTGTTCTTATTGGTTTGGTTGCCTGGATTTTGCGCGATGCCATCGGATTGTTGTTTAAACAGGCCGTGCTCCAGGATTTCTCTACCTATGGAATAGCCTGCGTGGTAGCAGGAGTAGGGCGTGCCATAAATGTTACTGCTGCCGCCCTGTTCCGGAATGAAAAAAAGGTGATCTCCTTTGTGTTGGTAAGTGTCGGACTGGGAGTTTTTAGGGTAGGATTTCAACTGATTGGTTTGTTTTTCTTCAATATGTCATTTTTGGGTTATGTGTATGGCAGTGCAATAGGTGCGGCTTTGGTGTCGATAGTTATCCTGTTGGTTATTTTTAGGAAGATGGGTTTGCACTACGATCGGAAACAGATGCGTGAAATAAACCGATTTGCCAGACCCTTAATGCAATATAGCGTTATTGTGTGGGTGCTGAGCTTTGCCGATCGCTTCATTATGGAAGGCTTTCCTACCCAACTCGGCATTTATAACACGGCTGTTACCTTTGCTGCCGGCATAACCCTGGTATTGCAGGGTTTGCAGGGGGCCAATCAACCGGAAGTGTTCAGAGTGATGAAGGCCGGCATACATGAAAACCAATCAGCCATCAGGCAATATTGTAATATTTTGCTGATGCAAAGCCTGCTCATAGTGTTTGTAGCTATACTACCCATGATGCTATACCTGGATCTGTTTTATGAAACAGCCGTGAAACAGGCGGCCGGCCTTATACCACTAATCATGATGAGAAGCATCCTGCGTACGCAGTTCGTCATATTTTCTTACCCGGCCTATTTCCTTAAAAAGACACGTATTTTCTTATACTTAAATGTAATTGCTGTTATTGTTAACCTCGCGTTAAATTATCTGCTTATCCCGGTGTATTATTTTTATGGAGCCATAGCGGCAGGTTTAATTGCTGATATGGTGATGACAGCAGGAATATATGTTTATCAGAAAAGGATTGTGGATGTCCATTGGAATCATCTGAAAACCCTGGTTTATCCATTGGCTACCATCGTATTTACCATTATAGTGGAGATAATGCGAATCCAATTGGGCTGGGACTATTTTGTTTCGGGAGCAATTGTTGTTGTGGCAGCCCTGGGAGCTATGGGTGGCCTGTATAAAAATGAAATACTCACTTTTAGCCGGCGCCTATGGAAGTTATCCTGATTTTTAGCCAGCCTGCTGACAGTGAATGGTCAAGTCTGAAAGCTTCTATACAGAACTCCAGTCCCAGAATTGTAGTTGCTCCCGGTATAGTATATCCAAAAGATTTGGCGGTAGAGAAACTTCCATTACAACTTACGAATGAAGCTGCGGGTGACTTGCTCCGGGCACTGTTAGATTTCGGCGATCGGCATTTTGATAACAAACTTGTAAGTGAAAGGCTCAGTTTCGGTAATCTCCGCTTGTGGCATTACATGCGTTTTCGGATGTTTTTTAACCTCAAAAGGGAGTATTTAATTCATGCAGCGGTTGAATATTATAAAAAAAGTTACGATAAAATTACGCTTTGGATAGACAAAAAGCCATTGTATTTGCCCGAATATTGCCAAATGGTATTGTTAAACCCCAAAGTTAAAAAGCAAGGGTATAATCTGTATGCCTGGGCTAAATATCTGCTATATTTTACGATAAAAATAGTTGAATTTATTCTTATCAACCCTCATCCTGAAAAGAGAAAACACGCCATTGTTGACCGGTCTTTGAAGCAATGGTGCCGCGATGCTGAATCATTGGAATTGAAAAAGGACAATTACACCCTGAGTAATTTATTGGATAAGGCAAACGATGATTTTTTGATTATTGCCGAAGCAGAGCAGCCAAAATTCAAGGGGAGAACCGATTTTATGCTTTCCGGCAGGCTTTTAAACACGGCCAATCGCCGGCATAAAACCGTAAATGGTGAAGGTGTTTTTTTTAAAGGCTGGCTTTCACCCAAAATTCATAAAAAGAGAAAAATATGGACAGATAAGTTGACTGAAGAGCTTAATTTAATGGAAAATGCGCAGCTTCTGCCTATTGAAAAATTGTTTTTGGCCGAATTAAAGGGATTGAAGCCGGGTATCCGTTTCTTCATGCTTAAGTACCTTTCATTTGAGCAGTTTTTTACCAAATATCCCATGCATACTGTAACAGCCATTGATGAAAACAGTCCTGCCACACGCTGTATTCTTGATGCGGCTGCCGCCACGGGAAGTAAGCGGATTGGAATTCAGCACGGGAATATCGGCAATGCACAACCAGCTTATCTATACACTCCAAAGGACAGGCGCATGGGCGTTATGGCCGATAAGACATTGGTTTGGGGTGAATATTG
>JAQVEI010000212.1 GCA_028697695.1 Lentimicrobiaceae bacterium | reverse complement strand
GAAGCGTAGAAACAAGTGTAAGGTAAATCTTCCGGTTCTTTTTAACATTGGCACCAGGTAAAGGATCCTGAATAGCAACCGAACCTTTGGGTAAACGTGCATCGTAAACGGAATCTACAATAATAACATCAAAGTATTCAATGGTCTGAAGCTCGCCAAACTGTCCGGGCATCATGCCAATTAAAGAAGGCACGGTAACCGATTCACCATGGTGGGTATATCCTTTTAACATCCACAATACCAGCGCTGCAATAATTATGGTAAGGATAACTGAGGCCGCTAAATTGCGCCAAAAAACCCTGGTTCTAATAAATTGAATTATGTTCATACCCTGTTTTTGTCATATCCCGGCCCTAAAAGACCCGAACTATGAAAATTAACTGAATGCTGTCAGAAATATTGTTTATGGATGCAAAGATATAAATAAATGAAAGTTATGAATTAAACAGTTTTGTCATAATTTTGCAACTATGAAGCTCAATGATACCCGACACTGCAATTCTGCATTTGTTTGATCTTATAAAGCAGCAACATTTGTTTTAACACTACATTTTATGAAAAAAAACATTCTCTTGCTCACCGGAGGTTACTCAAAAGAGTATGCCATATCAGTTGAAACGGGTAAGGTTGTGGCACGTTATCTTGATCCCGACTTATACAATGTATATGCCATAGAGGTTACATCGGGCCAATGGTTTTATACAGATGTCCATGGCAATAAACATACGATCGACCGCAATGACCTGTCGCTGACACTGGAAGGCAAAAAAATAACTTTTGATGCTGCTTTTATTGCCATTCACGGCACACCGGGTGAAGATGGTATTTTGCAGGGGTATTTGGATATGATGCATATTCCGTATAACACCTGTGGGCATACTACGGCAGCACTCACGTTCAACAAATTTTTCACCAATGAAGTGGTTAAATCCGCCGGATTGAATGTTGCCAGAACAGTATATTTGCATCAACGTGATTTTTACAATGTAAACGACATCCTGTCGGTTACCGGCCTGCCTTGCTTTGTTAAACCCAACAGCAATGGTTCCAGTGTAGGCATGAGTAAGGTAAAAAACTCCGAAAGCCTGGAGCCGGCCATTCAGGCAGCATTCCTTACCGATTCAGAGGTGCTGATTCAGGAGTATATTGAAGGTATGGAAGTTACCTGTGGCATTTATGAAAAGAACGGAAAGGCTGTAATACTGCCACTTACAGAGGTGGTACCCCACAATGAGTTTTTTGATTATGAAGCCAAATATACCTCTGGCAAGGCTGATGAAATCTCACCGGCACGCATCAGCGATGAACTTACCACAGAATGCAAACAGTTGTCGCTTCGGTTATACCGTCAATTGAACTGCAGGGGCATTGTAAGGTTCGACTATATTTTAAAAGATATGTCGAAGTTTTATTTTCTTGAAGCCAATACCATTCCGGGACTTTCTGAAGCCAGCATTGTTCCCAAACAGGCCGCGGCAATGGGTTTAAGTTTGAAAGAGTTTTTTACCGACCTTATAAATGAAACCTTATTGAACCATTAGCATTTATATCGCTTTAGCGTTTCCGTACGTTTCCAGACAAAGAAAAGATATAAGGTCCGGTGAGTTTTAAATATTCAGAAAGGAGACTTCATCACCTTTTGAGTAGATATTCCGGCATCGTCCTGAATGGTGATCAGATAGTAACCCGCCGGCAAAGCGCTTAAATCTATTTCAGCCAGGAAGCGGGTTTTGAAGGGAGGTTTTATGCGGTATACTACTTGCCCGAGAATATTGGTAACCGTTATATGTTGCAGCGATGAACCATGTTCACCGGCAATGGCATAAACCAAATTTGATGTAGGGTTTGGAAACAAACCGGGTACCACCTTTATGTACTTTTCTCTAATCAAACTGTCAGAGCCAAACTGATTGGCCACCAGTAGCTTAACGTTATATACCCCGGAGTTGCGGTACGTTATCGCCGGTGGGTTCGGTTGGCTGCTATATGCGGGTTCACCTCCTTCGAACTCCCAATAAAAGGTAAGTGGATTACCCAACGACAGGTTAATAAAATGTACCTGCCCTCCCACTCCAATCAATGCTGAATCTGCTTTAAATCGTGCCAAAGCCTGGCGCGTATTGAATGATCCCTCCAATTTATCCATTCCCAGGTCTAAAGGATCGAGCCAGGGTTTAAGTTGCATGCTGTCAGCCCGTCCATTGGCTGCCCATGAAACTGAAATTTTCCCATAATAATCCGGGAAGTTGGGTTTATTGCAACTCGATTCTCCACCGGTAAGCTGGCCTATAACGTATCCGGCCTGATTAAATAACGGAGAGCCGGATGATCCGCCCTCGGTGGTGCCATGCCCATTTTCGGTTTCACTCCAGTATACTTTAAAATGAGTGTCGGGTTTATTTCCCCATTGGGTAGAGGAAAGCGCCTTAGAGTAACTACTTATCTTTTTAACATCGCCTCCCGGATGATGAATACTCACCCCTTCGGGTGACAATTCTCCGGAAATATCCCAACCGGCGTAGTAGGGCATATAATCGGCAGGTACGGGATCGTTGAGTGACAGCAGATAAAAATCGCTGCCATTATTGCCGAGAGCTGTACTACTGGCCAGCCTTACCCCTCCTGTTAATGATTGTGTTGCGCTTACATTTGCATTTTCACAATCAGGTGTTTGATATTGAAAATAAAAAATCCATCGGGCAACATCTGCAGGAGTAGCATAGGTACCCTGACTTTCAGCACAATGATCTGCCGTAAGCAACAAGGGCGCGAAATCAGCGGCTGTATTGTTAAGCAGTGTACCGGTGCACCAAAAATTAAAATTCTCGTTTTTTATCATGATGCGTACTACGCTGTTTATCTGGTCACGCCATTCGTTACCTTCACTGCAGGCAGCATTTACCTGACAGCTTCCGGAGCGATCATGTAAAGTGGCAGGTAAGGGACGGTACATATACATGACCTCATCCACCACAAACCCTTCAGTAAAACCAAGTGGAGTTTCGTATTCCAATATAATGGCATCACCCGGCAACAGGCCTGTAGCGAAATAACCATGCGGCATGTTGTTGTGTTCAGTAAAAGCTCCAAGACATTGGCTGTAATCCGGTGTGTAAACAAACATACGGGCACCCGAAGGCAATTTAAAGCCAGAGAAATACAAAGCCATACCTTCTGCACCTGCTGAGGTAAACATAGTTCGGCAATATTGCGTCCCTCTGCCGGTACTTTTCCAATTTTGATTGGATGAGGAAGTATAATCCACTTTAATGTTGACACCCATGCGTGGAAGTGCGCCAATTTGCATCAGGGAATCATCCTGGTTCAACAGATCAGTTACATCAGGCGGAGGTAAAGATACAATCATGGGCATATCAGTTTCACGAAAAGCTTGTGAAACAGGAAAACCACCTTCACTCAATTGTGCATACAGTGGAGACCACATGTAAGTGATGACAAAAAACAAAAATGAAAAAATTGAGTGTGCACGCATAAGTTTCAGAATTCGGCAGTAAAAATACAAATAGTTCACAGATTGGAGCAATTAACCATAACCGGGCGGCTGCAGATTTATTTTAAACGATAAGACTGCTGCTATTGCATGGCTTCATCCCGAAATATTATGTATAAAAAAGTGTGGTGTCAACAAAAAACAATTGTAGCCTGAATAAGTTAGATTATTTCCCTTTCAACCCGGTTACAAAAACCAAACTTAGCCATTAATGGTCATAAAGCATCCACTATCTACAAGCTCCCTACATGACTATGCTGCGAAATAAATTCCAATTTTTGGTTCTTTCCTCTGCTCTTACTGTGCTTATTTTTGGGTTTTTTATGCTTAGGGCATCATTTTTTACTTATACACATCAGCAAAAAATCCTAACGCACAGAATACAGGCTCAAATGCAACAAAATTACACGGGACAGTTGGAGTCAGAAAATCGTTTTATCAGAAGCCTTTCATCTATCATCGAAGAACAAGATGACAATCATTTGAATTCCGGGCAATTTTCTCAATCTTTACAAACTTATTTCAGACATGCCGGGATTGATTTTGTGACGCTGAGGGATGACCAACTCAATCCTGTGGCAGCTTATGGCCCTGCAACCTTACTTACTAAACTAACGCCTGAATCAGCACCGGTATTTCAAAAAAACAGCAAAAGGGAAGTTACCTATTATGGTTGGTCGGATAACATACTCTACCGGGTTATCGGTATTGAAATAATCCGAAACGATTCACTGGCCAAAAAACTGCAAAATGCCTATTTGTTTTTTGGACTTCGTTTTGATCAGCAGCAACTTACAAATATTGCTACACTTACTGGCGGTGAGGCCACCCTGTTTAAAGAACCTGAGTTCAACGCCTCAAAGCCGGGCGGGAATGAAATTATCAGTCAAGTGGTGCTTCAGGGCTCCTCAAATTATCCTATAGCCTGTATTCAACTTAAAACCAAGTCGTTGGTTTTGAGAGAAAGCCTTATCAGTGACTTAAAAAAAGACGTATGGATAATTTCAGCAGTAGCAGCGCTATTAATTTTGATATTGATCTTTATCCGGAGATATTATCAGTTACCCATAAAAGAACTGAAACAGGTTTTGACAGAAAAAAACCCTGAACGTTTCCATTCGCGCAATTCAGGCAACAAAGAAATTGAAACGGTAAAAAATCAGATTTTCAATATTTTCAGTCAACAGAATATTCTTGTAGAATTCATAAAACGTCAACCCAGCATTAAAATCTTCGAACTGCATGCAGCCATCCTGGATCACATAAGTGAGGTGGTGTATGTTACTGACATGGATGATAAAATTATATTCTGGAATCAGGCAGCGGAGAACTATTACCATATTCCACAGCAGGACGCCATCCAAAAAACCGCATCACAATTGCTGCCCATACTATGGGAAAACGAAAACGACAGCTTAAAAGTGAAACAAATTTTAAAGGAACAAGGCAGCATTGAGGGTTACTTCACTCAAAAAACGCCTCACGGCCAATGTAAAGAGAGTCAGGTAAAGGTTATCCGGATTTTCGACTGCACGAATAAACCTTCAGGAAATATCTTCATACTGAAAAGCGTACTTCAGGAAACCATTAACATTATTTAGCAGTAGG